>CALKDR010000074.1 GCA_938084175.1 uncultured Campylobacterales bacterium | reverse complement strand
GTTGCACGTGAAGGTGCAGTTTCTGCACTAAAATATTGAGCATATACTTCATTAAAAGCTACAAAATTATCCATATCAGATAAGTAACACGTAGTTTTTAATACATTTTCATATGAAGTTCCAGCTTCTTCTAAAACAGCTTTTAAGTTATCCATAACAAGTTTTGTTTGTTCTTTAATTCCACCTTCTACTATTTCCATAGTTTCAGTAACTAAAGGTATTTGACCTGATGTAAATACTAAGTTTCCTAATGCTGTTGCTTGATTGTAAGGTCCAATTGCACCTGGCGCTTTATTTGTTGATATAATTTCTTTCATTTTTTTCCTTTATTTTTTAAGATGTATTATAATTAATTTATAAAAAAATTTATAACTATTTTTCTATTGGAAAGAATAATTCAAAATCTTTATTTATATGTGTTAATGTTTGATGATTTGCACGTTCAAAACCTTTTTGATTAATTGCAGCTTCTACTATTGCTTTTGAGTAAGCTAAAACACTCTCATCAATTAAGTAGTCATCAACATCAACCCATTTTGCTTCTAAAATTTCTTCAGTATCTTCAATATTTATTTCATAAGATTTTGCATTTGCAATACATAAAATATACAAATTAGATTTATGAAATTGGTGAGGATAAAAATGTCCTAGAGAAACAATAGAATCAAACTCTACATCAATACCTGTTTCTTCTTTTACTTCTCTTGTAACTGCTGTTGATATCATCTCACTTTTATCTATATGACCGCCAGGAAGTTTAAATCCTAAATTAGAAATACGCTCTTTAATAACTAATAGTTTATTTTCATGAATTACAACTGCACCAACACCTAAAGTATGATTTGCAGCTGTTGGAATAATTGCATTTTCTTTCAATCTTTTTACCATTAAAACATAGTTTTCTTCACATGAATGAAAATAAAAATTTTTTTTACTAGCAATTGGAATAAAATCAGAATTATTTATTCCTATATAAATCCAAATAAGATTTCTTTTATCTTTTGTTTCATCTATTAAATAATCTAAATTTATCTCAAATTCTTCTTTAGAATTGGGCAATGATACTTGATCTATTGTAATTCCATTATATGGGTCTAAAATTGTTTTAAAACATGCTATTTGTTCGATACTTGTATTATTCATAATCTTTTACCTTTAAATAATTATACTAGCTAATATTTAATTAAATCTATTAAACTGTAAGCAATAATAAGCATAATAATACCAATTGATATATCAAGAACTTTCCAAGTAATTGGTTTTTTAAATAAAGGAATTAAAAATCTCGCTCCAAAACCTAAAAGTGTAAACCATACAGTTGAAGCACTAATAGCTCCTAATAGAAAATATATCTTCAAATTATCTTGAATATTTGCGCCAATTCCACCTATTAATAAAATCGTATCTAAATAAGTATGGGGATTTAAAAAAGTAAAAACTAAAAGCATTCCAATAACTTGTTTTAATGGATTTATTTTATTTTTACCATCAACTTCTAAACTCTCATTTTTAAAAGCAGATTTAAAAGAAGTAAAAGAATAAAAAGATAAAAATAAAATTCCAATAATTGCAATAATATTTATAAGTAATTGATTACCTTGAATAAAAAAACCAAGACCAAAAACTCCAGCTGAAATTAGTAAAGTATCAAATAATATACATAAAAAAACTGCCAACCCTACATATTGTTTAAGAAGTCCAAGCTTTAAAATATATGCATTTTGTGCACCTATTGCTACAATTAAGGAAAAAGTTACTACAAAACCTTTTAAAAGTATTTCACTAAACATTTATAAATACATTTTTGATAAATTTATAAGACCCGAAACTATAAACTGTATAGATATAGCTCCAACAATAAGTCCCATAAGTTTTGTAATAATATTTTGTCCTGTAAGTCCTAAATATTTTTTAATATAAATTGAGTTTTTTAGTACTATATAAAATAGTGCAGCATTTACTAAAAAAGCTAAAGTAATTGATAAAAGGTCAGTAAAAACTTCTACTTGATGCTTAAAAATAATAATAGTAGTAAAAATACCAGTTCCAAAAGCAATAGGAATTCCTATAGGAATTACAGATAAATCATCATGATTTTGTAGATTCTTTCCTTCTTCTTTGCTAGGCTTTTTATCAGTAGCACTCCCATTTACCATAGAAATTGCCATTAAAAGTAAGATTATTCCACCCATAACTTTTAATGAATGTTCACCAATACCAAATAGTTTTAAGATGAAATCACCTGTTATTAAAACTACAAAAAAAGCAATTATTACTGTTATTGTTGATTTTTTTGCAACTTTATTTATTTGATCTTTTGTGATGTTATTATTAAGTAAAGATAGAGCAATTGCACTTATTCCAATAGGATCCATAATTGCAAAAAATGTTATTCCTTGTTGTAAGAAGGTAGAGAAAAAATTCTCCACCTAGGATATTCCACCTTTTGCAGCCATTCTTTTTTCTAAGATATGTCCAATATAACTTAAAATTGAAGTTATACATAAATATAAAAGTGCAATTACAATCCATGTTTCAAAGGGTGAAAATGTGTTTGCAACAATTTCTTTACCTACTTTTGTAAGGTCTGTAATTGAAATAACAGATACTAAAGATGAATCTTTTACAAGTGCAATTGTTTCACCTACAAGTGTTGGTAAAGCACGCTTAAATGCTTGTGGTAAGATAATATATCTCATAGCTTGGAAGTTTGAAATTCCAAGAGATTTAGCAGCTTCAAGCTGACCTTTGTCAATTGATTGAATAGCACCTCTTAAAATCTCTGCCATGTAAGCCCCAAAGAAAATACCAAGAGATAAAATACCAGCAACAAATCTTTCAAGTTCAAATATATTTGCAACTATAAAATAGAATAAAAATATTTGAACAAGCAGAGGTGTTCCTCTTACAATTGTAATATAAACAGTTGCTATATCTCTTAAAAAAACCATAGAAGACAGTTTCATAAGTGCGACTATTATTCCAATAATTATTGTTAAAATCATAGCAAAAAATGATATTTTTAAAGTAACCCAAAGTCCTGATAAAACTGGTCCTGCCATCATTTCTGATTTAGAAGCAATATAATCGCCTTCATAAACATCTTCACCAACTTCATAATCAAATGAAAAACTACTATCTAAATTTTCAATTTCTACTTTTTCGTCACCTTGAATAAAGTATTTATTATCTTCTAATACTAGTTTTCCATCTATTGAAGCTTCTATTGATGTTGTTTCTTCATAAGCAAAATATTTTGGAACACTATTCCATTTCCAAACATAGTTCATATTTGCTGCTGCTTGGTAGAAAAAATAACCAACTGCTATAAAAAACACAAGGGCAGTGAAATGCCCTAGAGTTTTATTTTGTCCTAATGGTTGTCTTTTAGCCATTTGTTACTGAACTCTTTTTAACCAAGAAGTGTCTCTTAACCATTTTTCATTTAAATTATCATAGAAACCTACAACTTTATCTTCTTTAATTTGTCTTAAGAAGTTATTTAACCAGTTAGTAAAATCAGGATCACCTTTTCTAATAGCCCATCCTAATGGTTCATAAGTTAATGGTGTATCTAAGTGTACTAATCTATCTTTACCTTTGTTACTCATAAATAAGATATTGTATGGTTGATCATAAACCATAGCATCTGCTTTACCATTTAAAACTTCAGATGCCGCATCAGATTCTGTTTCAAAAGTAATAATTTTTGCTTTTTTGAAGAATTTCTTAGTAGCAATTTCACCAGTAACACCTAATTTAGTTACAACTGTATATTCAGGTTTATCTAAATCAGCAGCACTTTTAATAGTTCCAGCTAATTCTTTTCTAATCATCATAGTTTGACCAACAACTACATATGGGTTGGCAAAGTTGATTTTTAAGTTTCTTTGTTGAGTAATAGTCATACCTGACATAATAATATCGTATTTACCTGTTACTAGTCCTGCAATAATTCCATCCCAAGATGTAGGTACAAGTTTTAATTTAACACCCATTTCTTTAGCCATTTTTTTAGCCATATCAACATCATAACCTATGATTCGACCTTTTTTGTCTTTCATTTCAAAAGGCATATAACCAGGTTCCATTCCAACTCTTAACTCACCTCTTTGTAAGATTTGATTAAGTGTAGATTTCTTCCATAACTCAATATCATCAGCTGATGAATTTGCAACAAACAATGTACTAATAGCAAATACTGCTACTAAAAACTTTTTAACTAAATTTCTCATGTTTTTCCTTTTTTTTGGGTTGAATTTGCTTGACTAATTAGTGCGTTAAAATTTCTTTTAGAAACTTTTGTGCACGTTCACTTTTTGGATTATTGAAAAACTCTTCAGGAGTATTTTCTTCTACAATTGTACCTGCATCCATAAATACAATTCTATCTCCTACTTCCTTTGCAAAACCCATTTCATGTGTAACACATACAATTGTAAAATTCTCTTGGGCTAAATCTTTCATAACTGATAAAACATCACCAATTGTTTCAGGGTCAAGTGCAGATGTTGGCTCATCAAAAAGTATAACTTTTGGCTTCATAGCTAAAGATCTTGCAATTGCAACTCTTTGCTTTTGACCACCTGATAAATCACTTGGATAAGAATTTGCTTTATCACTTAGTTTTACTTTTGCAAGTAATTCTTTTGCAATTTCTTTTGCTTCAGAATTTGATCTTTTTTTCACCAAATTTTGAGCAAGTGTAATATTTTCTAAAATTGTTAAATGCGGGAAAAGATTAAAATGTTGAAAAACCATTCCAACTTCACTTCTAATCTCTTTTAGATTCTTTTTACTTGCATGAATATCAATATTATCAACTAAAATAGTTCCATCATCAATATCTTCAAGTCCATTAATACATCTAATTAATGTAGATTTACCAGAACCAGATGGTCCACACACTACAACAATTTCACCTTTTTTTACAGAAAAATCAATATTTTTTAAAACATGAAAGTCGTCATAATATTTATCAATTTTTGTCATAGAAATTATATTTTCGTCCATTAAAACTCTTTTTTTATTTGCTTAAGTTTAATCATACTAAACAATTGTTTAATTTTTAATATAACTATACAGTATTTTATATACAATTTATCTATAATTTATATGATATAATCCTGTCAATTACAGGAGAGAGATTTAAAATGATGACAAAATTATATGAATTACGTGCTGACTTATTACTTTTAAGTGTTGCTATTGCTTGGGGTGTAACATTTTTGATGGTTCAAGAAGCTATTGACTCTACACCTGTTTATTCTTTTTTATTTTTTAGATTTGGTCTTGCCTCAATTTTAATGTTTTTTATTGCTTATAAATATTTAAAACATATAAATAAACAAACTATACTTTTTGGAATACTCTTAGGTTCAATTTTATTTTCAGCCTTTGCTACACAAACTTTTGGTTTAGCTTATACAAAAAGTTCCATTGTTGCATTTATAACAGGACTTAATGTAATTTGTGTGCCTTTTTTAGCTTATTTTATTTTCAAAGACTATGTAAGAAAAAATGTATTAATTGCTACAATAATTGCTGTTATTGGATTATATTTACTTACTATGTCTGGAAAACTAACAATAGGCTATGGTGAGTTTTTAACACTTATTTGTGCTTTTCTTTTTGCTTTACATATAATTTTTACTGGAAAATTTTCAAAAGAAGTAAATGTATATTTACTTGTATTATTTCAATTAATTACTGTTACCATTCTATCTTTAGGCTTTTCACTTTTCTTAGATCACACAACTTTCAATCTAAGTTATGACTATACATTTTTTAAAGCAGTTATTGTAACAGCTGTTTTTGCAACTGTTTATGCATTTTTAATTCAAACATATATGCAACAATTCACAACTGCAACTAAAACAGCAGTTATCTTTACAATGGAACCTGTGAGTGCTGCTATTTATGGATATTTTGCAGGTGGTGAAATTTTGACAAGTGTTCAAATAATAGGAGCTATACTAATAATATTTGCTACTTTAGTTGCTGAACTAAAATTTAATAAAAAAACATTAAAAACCTAAAATATTATTATGCTTTATTCGTGCTACTATTAAGTGATAGACTTTAAGATTAAATTAAAGGAGAATTAATAGATGCAAAAGTTTTTATATATTACTGACCAAAATGAATATACAGAACACAGTTTTATTGGACCTTTATTCGAGAAATACTTAAATAAACACTTCGACATTAATGTAATTTATTTCTCAAAAGCAAAAGATGATTTCGAAAGAAAAGATGACACAAAATTTGTTATTCCACAAAAATACAAAGATAATCTTCTAAAAGAATTACAATCAAATGGTATAAACATTAGTGATTATTCTTATGTAACTGTTAGAAATGATATTTCTATTTTAAAATCAATTCTAAGAGATAAACTTAAATACAATTACAAAGTAGGATTTAGGTTATCTTTTCCAAAAAGAGTTGCAAAGCTACAAATTGATGAAGCAAACAATAAAAATAATTACTTTGATATTATTAATAACAAGATTCAAACATATAAAGAATCAACACTTATTAATGAATGTGATATTTTTTTACCAACTTCAAGACAAATGAGAGATGATTATTTAAAATCTGTGAAAACAAGATCTTTTGTAATTCCATCTGCAATTGACCCTGATATGATGCAGCAAAATCTTCATCATAAAGGAATTGAGAAAAGATTTTTCTATGCTGGAACATTGGATAAACTAAGAGAGTTTGAAACAGTTTTAAAAGCCTTTAGTCAAATTGATACAAGTAAATTTAAACTTATGATATCTACAAAAGATCCCCAATATGCAAAAGAATTATTTGCGAAATATCCACAACTTAATGATTCAATAGAAGTATATGATGCTAGAACAAAAAAAGAACTATTAGAAATTATTGCAAAAGCAGATATTGGACTTGCTGTTTTACCTAGTATTGAGTTATTTAACAGTTCAACTCCTATGAAAATACTAGATTATTACTCAAGTGCCATTCCATGTGTAATGACAGACAATGAAAATAATAATTCAATCTTTAGCGATAATACAAGTGCATGGATGACAGACTTTACACAAGATGCAATTAGAGAAAAACTAGAATACATTATAAACCTTTCCAAAGATGAGATTACACTTGTAGGAGAAAATGGTCAAAAAAGACTTCTAGATGTTAGAAATTATGAAAGAATTGCCGCTGATTTAGCTCACCAATTAAATATACTATAAAAGAATATCTTTTTATAGTATATTAATTTTTATCCCAAGAAATTACAGCCCATGAAACATAATCTTTTTCTTGTTTCTTTTTCACATCTAAATTATCATAGTAATTTTCTAATCGATTTACCTCATCATCACTCAATCCATCAATACTCCAAGATACACTTTGAATAAAATTTTCTTTTGATGTGTAAATTGTACTTCGTCCTTCACTTTGAATAAAATTAACACTTGCATTTATTCCCATTGAATACAAAATATTCAAAACATAAATATAATCAGGCTTTTTTATAATATCCCTTTGTAATACTTCCAAAATCTCAGAACTAACAAATGAACCACCTTTTTTATATGTAATAGCTACTTTTTTATTTGCTTTTGCATTTAATTTTTCTAGTGCTTCTTTCATATTCTTAACTTCCATAGAACGTGATGCTATTACTAAATCAGCACTTGGAACCTCATCCCATGAGTCATACCAAGATTTATTTATAGTATTTATATTTTCTATGTTTTTATCTTTTGCATTTTGTTCTAATATTTCAAGCATTTTTGATGAATAATCTAAAGAATAAACATTCTCTAGTTTTTTTGCTAAAAGAAGTGATAAGTTTCCTACTCCACAACCTACATCTAGTAAACTTGTAATATCTTTTAAATCAAGTAAATTTAAAAACTGTTCATTATAAATTGACTTATGAACTTTTTTATTCATAGAAGATGCTTTTTCATCCCAAGCGTCTTTACCTTTTGCCTTAAAAGAAGTAAGCTTTTTTTGTTTTATATATAACTCATTAAAATCTATATCTTCATAATTCATTTTATTTCCTTCTTTTCTTATTACATTTTCTTCAAAAATTCATATAGGTATAAGTGCTGTTTTAACTCTTGCATACTTTCATATTCTAAACCTTTTTTTATCCATTGTTCTATTTCACTAGGAATTTCTAAAGGTTTTAATAATTGCTCTTTTTTAAAAGCTGATATTTTCTCATGTTCACTTAATACTGTTAAATGTGAAAGAATACTTGTAAGCCCTAAATCTCTTTTCATAGCAATGTCATTTAAACTCATGCCTTCTTGTATTAACTCATATGTATTTAGGTAAGTTTTTGTTAATTTTTTTAAAGGTGCTCTTGTTTCAATCTTTTCTTTAAATTCTTCTTTTATATCAATACAAAGGTTTAAAAACTCTTGTCCATATTTCTCAAACTTAACAAGACCAACACCGTTTATATCTAGCATCTGCTCTTTGCTACTTGGAAGTTTTGAGCTAAACTCTTTTAAACTCTTATCTCCAAAAATCACATAAGCTGGCACTTCATGCTCAAGAGCCATTTGTCTTCGTAAAGCTCTAAACTTTTCATATAGTTCTTCGTCAAAAGACAGCATTTCTTGTGATTGCTCTTGTTTTGCTGCAATTCCTAGTTTGTCTTCATCTATTAAAAGTTTAGTATTACCTTTTAATATATCCATTCCAAATGAGCTTATTTTTAATACACGATATTCACCTAAATTAAGTGCTTGCATATCTATTAATTTATCTGCTATTGCTACCCATTCATTTTTACTTTTATTTGATCCTAAACCATATACTTTTAGCTTATCGTGTCCAAATTCTAAAAGTTTTTGATTTTTGGAACCTCTTACAATATCTATAATATGATTTGTTCCAAACCTTTGCTCACTTCTATAAATTGCTGATAAAAACTTTTGTGCATCTACACTTACATCAATTTGTTCTATTTCACCTTTAGTACAGTTATCACATAAGGTTTCACAATCATCAATCTCATCTTCAAAATATGCTGCTACTATTTTATGTCTACAGTTATTAGAAACACAATACCTATACATGGCTTCTAGTTTATCTAAGCCTGTTTGTTTATATGAATCATCAATAGCATCTTCTATTTGAAGTTTTCTTTTTACCTCATCACCTTTTGAATAAAGTAAATATACATATGACATAGCTCCATCACGACCTGCTCGTCCTATTTCTTGGTAATAGTTTTCTAAGGTTTTTGGTAAGCTTGTATGTATTACAAATCTAATATTTGATTTATCTATACCCATACCAAAAGCAATAGTAGCAACTACAATATCTACGTTCTCATATACAAAGTCATTAAATACTTCATCTTTTGTTTGAGCACTTAAGCCTGCATGATATGCTTTTGACTTATATCCATTTTGAGATAGAAATTGTGCTGTTGATTCTGCTTCTTTTCTTGTAAAGGTATATATGATTCCACATAAGCCTTTGTGAGATTTTAAGAAGTTTAATATTTGAGATTTTCCATTTGCAATACGAGGTTCAACTTTTATTTCTAAATTATCTCTTTGCGTTTTTGCTCTAAAATGTTTTGCATTTACCAAATTTAACGAAGATGAGATATCTGCTTCAACTCTTTTGGTTGCAGTTGCTGTAAAAGCAGCTATACAAGTATCAGGGAAAAACTGTTTAAGTTTATTAAGGTTTCTATACTCAGCCCTAAATTCATGTCCCCAACCAGATACACAATGCGCTTCATCTATTACAAAGTAGTTAATATTAATTCGTTTTAATACACCTACAAACTCATTTGAAGTAAATCTCTCAGGTGCAACATATATAAATTTTAGCTCAGCATTTAAAAGCTTTTGCATAGTAAAAGAGTTTTCATCATTACTTTGTGATGAAGATATCATTTCTGCTTTTATATCAAGGTCATTAAGTGCTTTTACCTGATCTTGCATAAGAGCAATTAGTGGAGATATTACAACTGTAACACCTTCCATAAGTAAAGTTGGGAGTTGGTAACAAAGTGATTTTCCACCACCTGTTGGAAGTATTGTAAGTACATCTTGTTTATTTAGTATACTATCTACTACTTCTTCTTGAAAAGAACGAAAGTTATCATGTCCAAATATATCTTTTAGGATTTGTTGTTTATTCATAAAAGAATGTTATCATAGTTTGAATAATGTAGATGTAAAATTTATTTGATTAAATTCAATCTTTGTAATTTAATTATGCAATTTTAAAGTACTTACTTACTAAAATACTAATATGCTATTTAAATAAGAAAAAAATTATAATAAAAAGGAAAAATCATGATAACAAATGAAAACCTAATCGAGTTAAATTCTAAATTTCAAACCTCTTGTAAACCCTTTTCACGTATATTTATATTACTTACAATTCCTACATTAATTTTTGCAATAATTATTTTAGGGTATTTAGGAGAGTTTCCATTAAAAGTAGAAATTCATAGTGTGATTTTAATTGGATTAATTTATTTTATTTATCTGTTTTTTGTAAGACATAATGCTTATTATGTATCTTGTAAGTTTAAAACAAACTATCAAGATTTAGCACAAAATTTAAAAGAGTATATCAATAACAATTCTTTAACTATTCAAGATACGACAAAAGCAAATGGTAGTGCTGATGATTTTTTGAAAGACTACACAAGTAATATACGAAATACAAACTTTTCATCAATTGCAACAGGAGTATTTCCTACTCTAGGTATTTTAGGTACATTTATTTCTATTGCATTTTCTATGCCTGATTTTTCTTCTGGAACTTCAAGTGCATTAGAAAAAGAGATCACTGTTTTATTAGGTGGAGTTGGTACTGCTTTTTATGTTTCTATTTATGGTATCTTTTTATCAATTTGGTGGACATTTTTTGAAAAGTATGGAATGAGTAGGTTTGAGCATGATTGTTTTATCATTAGTGAAAATACAAAAACTTTCTTTTGGACGAAAATTGATATTGAATCAATTAATATTAAAAGCAATATAGAAAACTTTCAAAGAATGTCTGATATTTTTGAACAAATTACATCAAAAAGTGTATTAGATAATATAAATCAATCAATTGAAAAAAGAGTATCACTACTTGAAGATATATTAGAAAAAGAGACACAACTGTCAACTACTATATCATCTAACATTAAAAACAATGAAGAATTATCAAATACTATTAATACAATGACTTCAAATATAAGCTCAAGTATGCAAAATTTTGAAGTACAAAAACAATTACATCAAACAAGCACAAATGATTTAAATAAAAATGTAAACGATTTAAATAAAACATTAGCAAACCTAAGTGCTAAAAACTTAGAAGAGATTTATTTAAATATTATAAAAAGTATTGAAACTATGAAAAATGAAACAGATAAAATTGGATGGAGGTTTCATAAAGAGTTAGATGAATATGATACTAAGTTTTCTGGGAAACTAAAAAATTCATTAGAGTCAATTGATGAGCAAACTGTTAAAATAATAGAAGATTTACAAGAGTTCAAAGAACTTTCTAAGTAGGAAGATATGTATAATAAAGAACAAAAAAATGATGAAAACTTTTGGATATCTTATGCCGATTTAATGGCTGGATTATTATTTGTATTTATACTTGTAATTGGTGCAATTATTATCAAATACCTCTATACTCAAAATGATTTAGATGTTATAAAAACAGACCTTCAAAAAGAAAAGCAAGCTTTAAATATAAGTGAAGAAGAACTTTCAAGTAAAAAGAAAAAACTTGATGAAATTAATGAAAAGTTTAAAGTACTTCAAGATGAAAAAGTGCACTTATCATTTGAACTTGCAAAATCTAAAAATATGTTTGATGAAACTAAAAAAGAATTAGATAAACAAAAAAAGCAATCACTAGAGTTATCAAAAAATTTAGAAAAGAAAAATAATGATTTAGAGCTTTCTATTGAGCAAATTAAAAAAATTACTGCAATTTTAGAAAATCAAGCTAATTCACTTGAAGAAAAAACTAAATTAATAAGTTTAAATCAAGAAGAAATGGAAAAACTAAAAGCACTTTTACTAGGCTATGAAGTAAAAGCAAAAACCTCAGAAGAAGAAAACAATAACTTAACAAAGAAACTAAGTAATAAACAAAACATCATTACATTAAAAGATGAAGAATTAGCACTACTTGAAAAAAAGTTACTCACTCAGAGTAATAGCTACCAAAAACTAGTAGAAGAGTTTGATATTACAAAAATTAAAATCAAACACTTAACAGGAATAAAGTTAAATGTAATTTCAAACCTTAGAGAAAAACTTGGAAAATCAATTAATATTGATGCAAGAAGCGGTGCAATTAAATTCTCTTCAAATATACTTTTTGACCAAGGTGAATTTAAAATAAAAGAAGAATCAAAAAAAGAGTTAAGTGTAATTCTAAAGAAATATTTTGATGCTTTGTTAGAAGATAATGATATCAAACAATATATTCAAAGTATTACAATAGAAGGTCATACAAATAGTGATGGTTCATATTTAGATAATCTGCAGCTTTCACAAAAAAGAGCCTTAGAAGTAATGCAATTTTTATATGAATCAAATATTATAAAAAAAGATTTAATTAGTAAATATGTAAATTCAAGTGGTAGGTCTTTTTCAAATTTGATTTATAAAAATGGAATTGAAGATAAAGATAATTCAAGAAGAATTGAAATAAAGTTTACAGTTAAGAATGAAAATGCCATCAAAGAACTTCAAAACTTTTTAGGTGAAAAAGCTGATAATCAAAAGGAAAAAACTAAATGAAAGAGCAATTACATGATCCTAAGAAATTGAAGTTTTTATCATTTGAAGTTAGAACAAAACTTGAAAAAAAGAAAAATGCTTCTTTTTTTCAAAAGTTTAAAAAGCTTATTTCGAAGAAATAAAATCTCTTACATTTTGAGCAACTAAAGCAATTAATCTAGTTCTTGCTTCAACACTTGCCCAAGCAATATGTGGAGTTAAAAGTAATCGATCTTTATTTTCAACTTTTAGTAAAGGATTAGAGTCTTCGATGGGTTCAACATTTACCACGTCAATTCCACAGTAAATCTCTTTTTCATCTATTAATTTAGCCAAATCAGCTTCATTAATAATTCCACCACGTCCTAGGTTTAATAAAATTGCACCATCTTTCATACTTTTCATATTTTCAAAGTTTAATAAGTTTTGTGTTTGAGTATTTAAAGGACAGTGAATTGATATAATATCGCAGGTTTTTAATAACTCATATAGTTCAACTCTTTTAAATTCATCATTTGTGTTTTTTCCACTTGTTGAATAATAAACTACTTCACAATCAAAAGCTTTTGCTCGTGAAGCAAAAGAGGAACCAATTGCACCTAAACCAATCACACCAACTCTTTTTCCATCAAGTTCAAAAAATGGATTTTCAATATGTGTAAAGATATCTGATTTTTGCCAATTTCCTTCGTCAACATATTTTTTATAATAATTTAATTTACTAACAAAATGAAATATCATTGAAAAAGCAACTTGTGATACTGAAGAACTAGAATATCCAGCTACATTTTTCACTTCAATATTATTTTGCTTTGCATATTCTAAATCAACATTGTTAGTTCCTGTTGCTGTGATTGCAACAAGTTTTATAGGAGAATTAATCATTTCTTCTTTTCCTATAATTACTTTGTTTGTAATTACAATATTGGCATCTTTAACTCTATCTTTTGTTTGCGATGCATTTGTAATGTCATAAGATGTTACATCACCTAAGGTATCAAAAATAGATACATCAATATCAAAGCCCAAAGTTGCTCTATCTAAAATTACTATTTTCATATTTTTCCTTTTTTTGTTTTTCTATTTATTAGTACTATTGCAAATAGCA
>CALKDR010000073.1 GCA_938084175.1 uncultured Campylobacterales bacterium | reverse complement strand
AAATCTATTATAATTCCACTCCATTTTAAGAAAATATTCTTAAGATAATAGTGACCCGTTAGCTCAGCTGGTAGAGCATCTCCCTTTTAAGGAGGTGGCCGATGGTTCGAATCCATCACGGGTCACCATTTATAAATGTTATTTGATTATGGTCCCTTCATCTAATGGTTAGGATTTTGGATTTTCATTCCAACCATAGGGGTTCGAATCCCCTAGGGATCACCATTAACATTTATTTGGTCGATTAGCTCAGTTGGTAGAGCGCTACCCTTACAAGGTAGACGTCGCAAGTTCGAGTCTTGCATCGACCACCATTTTTAAAAAATCACAAAATGCAGTGGCATTGATTTTTAAATCTTATTTATTTGTGACATCTATTTAGATTTTATCTTTATAGTATTTTTAAGCGCGGTAGTAGTTTAGTTGGTTAGAACGCCTGCCTGTCACGTAGGAGGTCGAGGGTTCGAGTCCCTTCTACCGCGCCACTTTTTATTTATGTGACCCGTTAGCTCAGCTGGTAGAGCATCTCCCTTTTAAGGAGGTGGCCGATGGTTCGAATCCATCACGGGTCACCAAACTTACTTTATATAATCAAAACATAATAATTTATATCTCAAAGTAACTTTTTATTAAAAAAAAGCTATTCTTCATTTATAACTATCATCTTAAACCCCTAGGATTATTTCAATGATAAAAGCAAAAAGTCTATACCATTTAGTTCTCTACAGTATTTTATTTATTATAGTATTAATATCATTTTTTACTTTTATAATAATAAACAATGCACATGATGAATTACAAGAGAAAATTTTTACACTTAAAACTGATTATACAAATAATCAAAAAGACTTAATAAAAAATGATGTAAATTCCGCAATCAAATTTATTTCTTATTACCATGAAAAATATAAAGATATTAAACCTACAAAGCGAATACAAGAAGAAATTCTTCTGGCTTTAGAAAAACTAAGAGTAAATGATAATATTAATGAATATCTATTTATTTATGATTTTAATGGAAAATCTGTCTATCATCCAATAGAAAAAACAAAAGTTGGAGAAAATCTAATAGCTTTAAAAGATGTTAATGGAAAAAAAGTCATAGAAGAGCTAATTATAATATCAAAAGAAAGTAATGGTGGCTATGTTGATTATGTTTGGTATAAACCTGATATCAGTGAAAATGCAAAGAAAACTTCATATTCAAATTCATATGATCAATGGAACTGGTCAATTGGTAAAGGAGTATATTTAGATAAAATCAACAAACTTGTACTTACAAAAAAAGATGAATATAATCAAAAAATATCAGACTTCACACTACAAATCATATCACTAACTATTATGCTAGTACTTTATTCTATATTTATTTATAAAAATGCAACTATTCTTATACTAAATGATGTTAAAGAGATTGGAAGATACTTTAAAGAATCACAAAAGAATGATGAACCACTAAACCAAAATAGAATTATATTTGGGGAATTTAAAGTTATTGCAAATTATGCAACAGATGCCATGAATAATATAAAGCTAAAATCACATATGTTAGAAGATTTGAATAAAAATCTAGAATATAAAGTGGATGAAAAGACAAAAGAACTTACGAAACTAATTGAATCACAAAAAACATTTATAAAAAATTCTGTACATGAAATCAATACTCCTTTATCTATAATACAAACAAATATTGATTTATTAAAAATGAAAGTACCTGAGAATAAATATATTACGCATATAGAATCAGGTGCAAAAATAATTCAATATATATATGATGACTTATCATATCTTATAAAAAAAGATAGAGTTGTGTATAAAAAAGAGTATTTAAATTTATCTACTATACTTTTTCATAGATTAGATTTTTTTGCTGAAATTGCAAAATCTAACTCTTTATATTTTGTTTCTAATATCCAAGAAGATATTTATATAAAATTCAATTTAACAGAATTTCAAAGAGTAATTGATAATAACTTATCAAATGCAATAAAATACTCATATGCAAAATCACCAATTTTTGTAAGACTTGATTATATTAATGATGATGAAGTTGAATTCTCAGTTACTACTCATTCAAAAAGAATTGAATATCAGAATAAAATATTCGATGATTTTTATAGAGAAGATTCTGCAAGAGGTGGATTTGGTCTTGGATTGAGAATTGTAAAAGAAATTTGTGACAAGAATTCAGTTATAATAAAATTGGAATCAAATGAAAAAGAAACAAAATTTACTTATAGGTTTAAAATAAATGAAAATATTACTGCTTGAAGATGAATTAATGTTAAATAACTCGATATGTGAGTATTTAAGAGGTATTGGACATATGGTTGAAAGTTTTACAGATGGACAAGAAGTTATTGACAGCGTTAATACATCATTTGATCTATTAATAATGGATATAAATGTTCCTACTAAAGATGGTTTTGAAATTTTAGCTGAGCTAAATACAAAAAAAATGTATATACCAACTATATACATTTCAGCTTTAATTGATATAGAAGATATTAGTAAAGCTTACGACCTTGGTTGTAGAGAGTATATTAAAAAACCATTTCATTTAGAAGAACTAGGAATAAAAATAAATCTATTACTAAAAAAAGATCAAAGTAACACTTCTCATATAAGATTTTCTGAAAATTATTCTTATGCTAAAGATACCAAAACTTTGTATTTTAATAGTGAACCACAAAACCTAACAAAGAAACAATTAGAGATTATTCATATATTAGCCCTTAACATTAATATGATAGTAGACTTCGAAAGATTTAGAATTGACATCTGGGATGGAGAGAATATTGACAACCCAACTATAAGAGCTGAGATCTCACGATTGAAAAAAGCATTAAAAGAAGATTTTATCAAAAATATTAGAGGTTTAGGTTATAAAATTGATAGATATTATTCTGTTTAAATAAGCCTATTTAGTAGGCTTTGCATAGATTATTTACTATGTTAATGCTAGATTCAAAAAAAACTTTTCAAAAAAAACTTCAATTGCTATCTTTTTGCTATCTATACTTATTATACTTTCAATGTTAAATTATTAAATGAATAATTTATTTAATAAAAATAATAAGGAGAGCAGGATGAGTCCAGAAAAAGCACAAGCATACTGGAAAGAAAATATTTCAATGATTCTTAAACTTTTAGTAGTTTGGTTCGTTGTTTCTTTCGGATGTGGGATTTTATTTATTAACGAACTTAACGCTATTGAGATTAGTGGTGTTAAATTAGGGTTTTGGTTTGCACAACAAGGTGCAATTTATGTATTTGTAGTATTAATTTTTGTTTACGTAAAAGTAATGACAGGAATTGACGAGAAATACGGCGTTCACGAATAGGAGAAAGAGAATATGGAATTACAATCATTAATTTACCTATTTGTAGGTGTTTCATTCGCAATTTATATCGGTATTGCTTTATGGGCAAAAGCTGGTTCAACTAAAGATTTCTATGTTGCAGGTGGTGGAGTTCATCCAGTTGCAAATGGTATGGCAACAGCAGCAGACTGGATGTCAGCAGCTTCATTTATTTCATTAGCAGGTCTTATTTCGTTTAAGGGTTCTGATGGTGGTGCATTCTTAATGGGTTGGACTGGTGGATATGTTCTACTTGCTATGTTACTTGCTCCTTACTTAAGAAAGTTTGGTAAGTTTACAGTTCCTGATTTTGTTGGTGACAGATATTATTCTGATACTGCTAGATTAGTTGCAGTTGTTTCAGTTATTTTCGTTTCGTTCACATATGTTGCTGGACAAATGAGAGGTGTTGGAATTGTTTTCTCTAGATTCTTACAAGTTGATGTTAATACTGGTGTATTAATTGGTATGGGTGTTGTATTCTTCTATTCTGTTTTAGGTGGAATGAAAGGTATTACTTATACACAAGTTGCTCAATATGTTGTTATGATTTTTGCATACATGATTCCTGCAATCTTCTTATCATTACAAGTTACTGATACATTTATACCTCAATTAGGTATTTTTGGTACAACTACATTTGCATTTGATTCTGGAGTTTCTGTAATTCCTGAAGGAACGTATCTGTTACATGCACTTGATCAATCTATTTCTGATCTTGGGTTTAATAACTATACTCAACCAGGTAACTTATGGAACTTATTTATGCTTACTACAGCATTAATGCTTGGTACTGCTGGACTTCCTCACGTTATTGTTAGATTCTTTACAGTTCCAACTGTTAAAGATGCTAGAATATCTGCTGGATGGGCTTTAATTTTTATTGCTATTATGTATACAACTATTTCTTCAGTTGCTGCATTCTCAAGAATTAACTTAATTAAAAATTTACAAAACACTGAATATAAAGCGTTTGTAAATGGTGAGATTGAAGGTAACAATGGGAACTGGTTTAAAACTTGGGAAAATGGTGGATTAATTGCATGGCATGATAGAAATGGCGATGGAAAAATTCAATATGCTACTGGTAAAGCTTTCGAAGGTGCTAAAGGGAAACCTGCATTTGATGGAGATAAAAGAGGCGAAGATGGACATAGACTTGTAACTAATGGTAAAGCTGCTGCGAATGCTGCAGAACTTGCTAAAGGTAACGGTATTGCAAATGAGTTATACGTTGATAGAGATATCATGGTACTTGCAAATCCTGAAATTGCAAATTTACCTAACTGGGTAATTGCGTTTATTGCAGCTGGTGGATTAGCAGCAGCATTATCTACAGCGGCAGGGTTATTACTTGTTATTGCATCAGCAATTTCACATGACCTTATGGGACAAGTTGTTTACAAAGACAAAGAAACTGGTAAATCAACATTAAATGAAAAAACAGAGTTAACTTATGCAAGAATCTCAGCAGTAGCTGCTATTTGTGTTGCTGGTTACTTAGGGATTAACCCTCCTGGATTCGTTGCACAAGTTGTTGCTTTAGCATTTGGTATTGCTGCAGCTGCATTCTTCCCAACAATTATCCTTGGTGTATTTGATAAGAGAATGAACAAAGAGGGTGCTATTGCTGGTATCTTAACTGGTCTTATCGCAACTGTTGGTTATGCGTTCTACTTCATCTGGGGTGGCGGAAAACCTGAGGATTACTTCTTAGGAATTGCACCAGCGAGTTTCGGTACTATTGGTACTATACTTCACTTAGTTGTTGCATTCATTGTTTCTAGAATGACTCCTGAGCCTCCACAAGAGATTCAAGATCTTGTAGAGTCAATCAGAATTCCTTCTGGAGCTGGTGAGGCTGTTGATCACTAGTTAGACTTACTAAAAAGTATACCTTCGGGTATACTTTTAGTATTTTTTTATGTTAAAATCTAATAATATATAAAAATACTAATAAAAGGAAACTTAATGAGCCTACGAGATCAAGAAGACTTTCTTTCAAATATACACCCCTTCGAAGTTTTAACTGAAAATCAAATTAACAATTGTATCAAACATATGGATATAGCTTATTATCCAAAAGACTCTACATTAATCTGTCCTAGTAAAATATCTGATCATTTCTTTATTATTATAAAAGGTTCGGTATATGAATATCATGATGATGAAGTTGTTATGGATTATCATCAAGAAGATTCATTTGACGCAAATTCACTAATTTATAATAAAACAAAAAATACTTTTAGAGTACATGAAGATTTAATTTGTTACGAATTAGAAAAGAAAACATTTTTAAAATTAATAGAAGAGAATGAAAAATTTAAAGATTTCTTCTTAAAAAATCTTGTAAATAAAATTCAAACATTAAAAGATAAAGAATATACATCAGAACTATCATCTTTTATGATTGCAAAGGTTGATGATACAATTATTCATGAAGCATGTATAGTTGATGAAGATGCAAAATTAATTTATGCAATAGAAAAATCTATGACCTATAAAACATCTTCGATTATTGTAAAAAAAGAAGATAATACTTATGGAATTATTACAGATTCACTATTAAAAGTAAAAGTACTACTTGAAGGTAGAAACTTGGATATTCCAGTAGGAGATATTGCAATTTTTCCATTAATGACTGTATGTAATGATGATTATTTATTTGAGGCATTAACTCTTTTAATTAAAAGGAATATAAAAAGAATTGGTGTTACTAATAATCAAGGTGAAATGATTGGAGTATTAGAACAAATTGATGTTTTATCTCATTTTGCAAATAATACTTATGTAGTTGACACAAAAATCAAAAAATCAAAAACAATTGAAGAATTAAAAAGTTCAAGTAATGATTTAATTAATATTATAAAAAGTTTACAAGCAAAAGGTGTAAAAGTAAACCATATTTCAAATTTAATTGGAGAATTGAATACAAAAGTATATAAAAAACTTTTTCAACTTGTTGTTCCAAAAGAGCTTAGAAAAAATTCTTGTTTAATAGTTATGGGAAGTGAAGGAAGAAATGAACAAATTATTAAAACAGATCAAGATAATGCATTAGTTATAAAAGATGGCATTGATGTTAATTTATACAGACCTTATATGCAAAAATTAACTGAACACCTTATTGATTTTGGCTACCCACCTTGCCAAGGTAATATAATGGTTTCAAATCCTTTTTGGTGTAAAACAGTAAGTGAATATAAAGAAGAAACAAAAAGATGGATTGATGCTCCTGATATGCAAAACTATATGGATTTAGCAATATTTTTTGATTCTTTTGCAGTTGCAGGGGATAAAGAACTTTTGATTAATCTAAAAGATGATCTATTTAATAAACTTCATGATAAAGATGTGTTTATGGCATATTTTGCAAAAGCTACACTAGCTTTTGATACACCAAGTACTGTTGCAAATTTTATGACAAAAGTTCATTATATTGATATTAAAAAAACTGCTGTTTTTCCAATTGTTCAAGGAATCAGATCTTTAGCATTAAGAGAAAAAATCAGAGAAACAACAACAGTAAAAAGAATAAAAATTTTAGAACAAAGAAAAATTTTAGAAAAAGAAAAAGCTGCTGAATTACTTGAAGCATTTGATGTTGTAAATACTTTAAGACTTAAATCTCAACTTAATAAACTTCTTGAGAATAAAGAAATAAATAATGAAATTGATACTCATAATTTAGGAAAAATAGAAAGAGACTTACTAAAAGATTCTTTTAAAATTGTTATAGATTTTAAAAAGTTTATAGCTTATTCATTTAAAACAGACAAGATATCGTAATGTTTGATGATTTTTTTAAAAATTGGAATAAAAAAAAATTAACAAATAAAAAATATGAATTTTTATTTGATGAACCAAAACCAAATGAATATATCTGTTTGGATTGTGAAACTACAGGATTAAGTCCAAGAAAAGATGAAATACTTTCAATTGGTGCTGTTCATATTCAAGATAATAAAGTAATAATGAGGGAAACATTTAATATTTTTGTAAAACCTTCTATAAATATTAGTGCAGAATCAATTAAAATTCATCATATTCGTCCTATTGACTTGGAAAATGCAGTTTCTTCAAAAGAAGCTATATTTAAATTATTAGACTTCATAGGATCTCGTCCAATTGTTGGATATTATATAAAATTTGATATTGCAATGATTTCTAAATATACAAAAAAGTTTATTGGAATAAAACTCCCTAATGAAAGTATTGAAGTTTCATCTATGTTTTTTAAATCAAAAAAGAAAACAAGTGAATATGAATTTATTGATTTAAAATTTGATACGATAATGAAAGAATTAGATATACCAAGATTAGGAAAACATGATGCACTAAATGATGCCATTATGACATCTATGATGTTTTTAAAACTAAGAAAGTTAACACCTGCAAAAACAACATTCTATACAAGCTAATTTATTATAAATACGAATTATTCAAAATAATTCGTATTTATATCGCTTCTAAAAGTTACATAGTTAATCATTTAAACTTAAATTTTACTTAAAATAATTAAATACATCTTTTACATAATTTTATACAAGTATAATTACTCTCATTTTTAAAAAAATGCTAGACTATTGCTATGTTTGTATTATTTAAGCAAATATACTATTAATCTGTATTAAAAAAGTTTTAGGAGGCAAAAATGAACGATGAGTTAGTACAACGAATCAAAGACAACCCAAAATATCAAAAGCTAATTAAAAAAAGATCAAGTTTTTCAATTAAACTTGCAATTTTTGTATTAGTTATGTTTTATGCATATATTTTAACTATTGCATTTGAACCTACATTATTAGCTACAAAATTAGGTGATGGAGTTATGACTGTAGCTTTCCCAATAGCAGCAGCTATCATTATTATTAGTTTTATTACAACACTAATTTATGTAAGACGAGCAAATGGTGAGTTTGAAGATTTAACAAATGAAATAAAAGAAGATATAAAGGATGCATTATAATGTTTAGAATTTTAGCACTTATTTCAACTTTTGTTATTACTGCTTTTGCTGCTGGTGATGCAACTTTTGAAGCAGTACAAAGAGATATTAACATTTCAGCAATTGTAATGTTCTTTATTTTTATTGGCGCAACACTTGGTGTTACTTATTGGGCAGCTAGTAAAACAAAATCTGCAAGTGATTTTTATACAGCAGGTGGTGGAATAACTGGTTTCCAAAATGGTATGGCAATTGCTGGTGATTATATGTCAGCAGCTTCTTTCTTAGGTCTTTCTGGATTAGTTTATTTAAAAGGTTATGATGGACTTGTTTATGCAGTTGGTTTTTTAGTTGGTTGGCCTGTAATTTTATTCTTGATGGCTGAAAAATTAAGAAACTTAGGTAAATTTACTTTTGCCGATATTGCTGCATTTAGATTAGGGCAAAAAGAAATTAGAGTATTAGCAGCATTTGGTTCTTTATCAGTTGTTACTTTATATTTAATTGCTCAAATGGTTGGTTCTGGAAAACTAATTCAAGTATTATTTGGTTTAGAATATGAATATGCTGTAATGCTTGTTGGTGTTATGATGATTATTTACGTTACTTTTGGTGGTATGCTTGCAACTACTTGGGTACAAATTATTAAAGCTGTTTTATTATTATCTGGTGTTACATTTATGGCATTCTTAATATTACAACATTTTGATTTTAATTTTGCATCACTTGCAAGTAAAGCTGTTGAAACGCATACTTTAGGTCAAGATATTATGGCTCCAGGTGGATTTATTTCTGATCCTATTTCTGCAATTTCATTAGGACTTGCATTAATGTTAGGAACGGCAGGATTACCTCACGTTCTTATGAGATTCTTTACAGTTGGTAATGCTAAAGAAGCTAGAAAATCTGTTGTTTATGCAACTGGTTTTATTGGTTACTTCTATTTGGTAATTGCTGTTATTGGTCTTGGTGCAATTGTTTTCTTAAATTCACCAGAAGGTTCTCAGTACTTTGTAGATGGAAAACTTTTTGGTGGAAATAACATGGCAGCTATTCACTTATCTCACTATGTTGGTGGAGATATTTTCTTAGGATTTATTTCAGCTGTTGCATTTGCTACTATTTTAGCTGTTGTTTCTGGATTGACACTTGCAGGTGCTTCAGCGATATCTCACGATATTTATGCAAATGTTATTTGTAAAGGAAAAGCTAATGAAGAAATGGAAATGAAAGTTTCTAAAAGATCAGTAATAATTATTGGTATTGTTGGTGTTGCTTTAGGTATTGCTTTTGAACATCAAAATATCGCATTTATGGTTGGACTTGCTTTTGCCATTGCTGCATCTGCTAACTTCCCTATTTTATTTTTATCAATTTATTGGTCAAAATTAACGACAAGAGGTGCATTTATTGGTGGATTCTTAGGTTTATTAACAGCTGTTGTTCTTGTTGTTTTAGGTCCTGTTGTTTGGGTTTCTGTTTTAGGAAATGAATCTCCTATATTCCCATATAAACATCCTGCCCTATTCTCTGTTACTGTAGCATTTGTTAGTATTTGGTTCTTCTCAATTACTGATAAATCTCAAAGAGCAAAAGATGAAATCCATGCTTTTGAAGCACAAAAAGTTAGAGCTGAAACTGGTTTCGGTGCTGATGGTGCAGTTGATCACTAGATCAACAATAATTAGTTACTAAAGAGTCTACTCTTTAGTAACATTTAAATAAAACATCATTACTTTTCTACTCATAAATCTTTTATATTCATAAAACTATAGTAATCTTAAATAAAAATAAAATTTAATAACTAAAAAATCTAATTAATAATGTTATTTTATGTTACTAATCTACATTCTTGACATAATCTTTACATATTTGAATTAGTTTTTGTCTCATTTTATTATTTTTTCTATGTATAATACTTCATGATTTTTCTAATTTGCTATTTTAATGCTATTAAAATCATTAAGATAGCTTATGTAGAATCAAAAAAATATATAATACAAGCTTATATTAGTTTTTATTATATTACAAAGGAAGCAGAATGAACAAGGAATTAGTTGACAGAATTGAATCTAATCCAAAGTATCAAGAACTAGTATCTAAAAGAAATAGTTTTAGTATTAAATTAGGTGTTTTTGTATTAGTAATGTTTTATACATTTATTATGGTAATTGCATTTAACAAAGAAGTATTAGCAACAAAAATTGGTGACGGAGTTACTACAATAGCTTTTCCAATTGCTTTAGCAATCTTAGTTATTAGTTTTATTACAACTCTTATTTATGTAAAAAGAGCAAATGGTGAGTATGAAGACTTAACTAATGAAATTAAAGAAGATGTAAAGGATTTAATTTAATGTTTAAAATATTAACACTTATTACAATTTTTGCACTAACAGGGTTTGCTGCAGGTGATGCTGAATTTGAAGCGGTTCAAAGAGACCTTAATATTCCTGCGATTATTATGTTCTTAATTTTTATTGCTGGTACACTTGGTATTACCTACTGGGCTGCTAGTAAAACTAAATCAGCAAGTGATTTCTATACTGCTGGTGGGGGAATTACTGGTTTTCAAAATGGTTTAGCAATTGCTGGAGATTATATGTCAGCTGCTGCTTTTCTTGGTGTATCTGGTCTTATTTACTTAAAAGGTTATGATGGAGTTATCTATGCTGTTTCATTCTTAGTTGGTTGGCCAATTATTTTATTCTTTATGGCTGAAAAATTAAGAAACTTAGGTAAATTTACTTTTGCTGATATTGCTGCTTATAGACTTGGTCAAAAAGAGATTAGAACACTTGCTGCATTTGGTTCTATTGCTGTTGTTATTTTATATTTAATTGCTCAAATGGTTGGAGCAGGTAAACTAATCCAAGTTTTATTTGGTATGGAATATGAATATGCTGTATTTATGGTTGGTGCATTAATGATTGTATATGTTACATTTGGTGGTATGCTTGCAACTACTTGGGTACAAATTATTAAAGCTTGTTTACTTTTAAC
This sequence comes from uncultured Campylobacterales bacterium, assembly GCA_938084175.1. Taxonomy (GTDB): domain Bacteria; phylum Campylobacterota; class Campylobacteria; order Campylobacterales; family Arcobacteraceae; genus Poseidonibacter. Next base: position 28,060 of record CALKDR010000073.1, on the reverse strand, counting down.
AGGTGTATCTTTCATGGCTGTTATGGTTTTATATCACTTTGATTTTTCTTTTGAATCTTTAGCTGTTAAAGCAGTTGAGAATCATAGTGCAGGTGAATCAATTCTAGCACCAGGTGGATTTATTTCTGACCCTATTTCTGCTATTTCTTTAGGTATGGCTTTAATGTTAGGAACAGCTGGTTTACCTCATGTTCTTATGAGATTCTTTACTGTTGGTAATGCTAAGGAAGCAAGAAAATCTGTTGTTTATGCAACTGGTTTTGTAGGTTATTTTTGGATTATTATTACAATTGTTGGTTTTGGTGCAATTGCATTCTTAAACTCACCAGAAGGTTCTCAGTACTTTGTTGATGGCAAATTATTTGGTGGAAATAATATGGCTTCTATTCACTTATCACATATGTTAGGTGGAAATGCATTCTTAGGATTTATTTCAGCTGTTGCATTTGCAACTATTTTAGCTGTTGTTTCAGGACTTACACTGGCAGGTGCATCTGCAATTTCTCATGATATCTATGCAAATGTTATCAACCCAAATGCAACAGACGAAAAAGTTGTTAAAATTTCTAAAGTTACAGTTGTAATCGTAGGAATTGTTGGTGTTACACTTGGTATTGCATTTGAGGAACAAAATATTGCTTATATGGTTGGTTTAGCATTTGGTATTGCTGCATCTGCTAACTTCCCAATTTTATTCCTATCTATTTACTGGAGAGGATTAACAACTAGAGGTGCATTTATTGGTGGATTTATTGGACTAATTACGGCAGTAACTCTTGTAATCATTGGGCCAATTGTTTGGGTTTCTATTTTAGGAAATGCGGAAGCTATTTTCCCTTATAAACATCCAGCATTGTTCTCTGTAACTTTGGCATTCGTTTCAATTTGGTTCTTCTCTAAAACAGATAACTCTCAAAGAGGGAAAGATGAAAAAGAAATGTTTAGAGCTCAAAATGTTAGAGCAAACACAGGTATTGGTTCAGCAGGAGCTGTTGATCACTAGTATCTTAAAACTAAAGAGATTTTCTCTTTAGTTTTTCTTATTTACAACATACTCTATAAATTTTCAAATCCCTTTCAAGATAATTGGCACAAAAAAACATATTAATTAATTCACAAAAATAAAGCTTATTTACAAATAATTCTTTATTATTATTTTGATAAAATATAATAATAAGATTAAGTATTTATACAAATATCAAGGGAAGTAATTAATGAGTATATTAGAGCAAAAAACATTCTTAACATCAATACATCCATTTGAACATTTAAATAAAGTTCAATTAGGAAAATTTGCAGAAAATATTGATATTGTCTATTTTAAAAAAGATGAAGTTATTCAAAAACAAGGTAAAGAACCTAGTCATCTTTATTTTATTATAAAAGGAATTATACAAGAAAGAAATGATGATGAAGTATTTTCAGTTTTTACAAAAAATGAAATATTTGATCCTGTATCTTTAATAGAAAACTATTCAAAAAACACTTTTAAAACTGCTCAAGAAACTATATGCTATTCATTACCAAAAGAACTATTTATTAAAACATTACATCAAAATGTTGAATTAGAGAGTTACTTTTTTCAAACTATTTCTCAAAAATTAAATAAAAATATTCATAATGAAAAAAACAAAGAAATGGCAAATATAATGATTGCCAAAGTAAAAGATGCAAAAATACATAAAGCCGTAATAATTGATTCAGAAAAATCAATTTTTGAAGCTGCTAATATTATAAAAAAAGAAAAAGTTCCTACAATACTTTTAAAAGATAACTTAGGCGAAATGTTTATAGTTACAGATTCTGATTTTAGAGAAAAAGTGATTTTAAATAGAATGGATTTTGATGATAAGGTTATTAAGATTGCATCAAAAGGACTGATTTATGTTAATGAAAACGACTTCTTATTTAATGCACAACTAATAATGGCGAAATTTGGAATGAAAAGAGTTGTAGTTAAAAATGATGAAAATGAAATTATAGGCATTTTAGATCAAATTTCACTCTCATCATTTTTTGCAACGAATACTTTTTCTGTTTCAAATGAGATAATTCAAGCTGAAACAGTTGAAGAGTTAAAAGTTGCATCTCATTCTTTTATAAAAATAATCAAATCTTTAAATGCAAAAGGCGTAAAAATAGAGTTTATTTCTAAATTAATAAACCAATTAAATAAAAAATTATTAGATAAATTGTACAAACTTCTCGCACCTAAAGAATTATTAGAAAATTCATGTTTACTTGTTATGGGAAGTGAGGGAAGATCAGAACAAATACTTAGAACAGACCAAGATAATGCACTAATTATTTCTGATGAATGTACTTTAGATATTAAAATTATTCATGATTTTACAAAGAAATTTACAAAAATACTTGTAGATTTTGGATTTCCAAGGTGTCAAGGAAATATTATGCTTTCTAATCCTTATTGGTGTAAAAGTTCAAAAGATTTTAAAGACTTGATATATTCTTGGGTAAATGAGCCAAACCCTGAAAACTTAATGAATACTGCAATTTTTTATGATGCAGCTTGTGTTTCAGGAAATAAGGATTTATTGATTGACTTAAAAGAGTACTTATTTAGAGTTGGTGCTAATTCACAAACATTTAATGCGAATTTTGCAAAAGTAATTACAAATTTTGATGTTCCATTAGGATTCTTTGATGGATTTGTTGTTGATTCAAAGAATAGTGAACATAAAAATGAACTTGATATTAAAAAAGGTGGAATATTTTTAATTGTACAAAGTATTAGGGCCTTATGTTTAGAACATCATATATTAAAGACTAATACTTCAAAAAGAATCTTGTTATTAACTAAAAAAGGTGTATTTGAAGAAGAAACAGCTCAAGAGTTGATAATGGCTTTTAATTTTTTATCTAATTTAAAATTAAAATCAAATTTAGAAAAACTTGATAAAAATGAAGAGCTTGATAATTATATTAATCCGGAAAATTTAAATACAATGGAAAAAGATTTATTAAAAGATTCATTTAAAATTATCAATAAATTAAAAAAGAAATTAGAATACCATTTTAAGTTATCTTATGTTTAAAAGTATTTCAAACTATTTTAATAAAAAAAATTTAAAAGATGAAAGATATTCTTTTCTTTTTGATAAACCGCATAAAGATGAATATGTTTGTTTTGATTGTGAAACAACAGGACTTGATACAAAAATAGATGATATTATCTCTATAGGTGCTGTAATTATTAAAAACAACACAATTATTTCAAGTAAGAAATTTGTAAAATTTGTAAAACCCAAAACAAAGTTACAAGCTGATGCTATAAAAATACATCATATAAGAGAGTGTGATTTAGAAGAAGCAGAAGATATAAATGAAGTAATAGATGAGTTTGTAAACTTTATTGGAAATAGAACTCTAGTGGGATATTTTTTAGAATTTGATATGGCAATGATTAATAAATATTTGAAACCAAAAATTGGAATACATTTGCCGAATAAAAAACATGAAGTTTCAGCTATATATTATGATTATAAAATAGAAAGAATTCCTCAAGCAAACATAGATTTGAGATTTGACACAATTATGAATGACTTGCAAATTCCTGTTATGGGAAAACATGATGCTTATAATGATGCAATAATGACCGCACTAATATTTATAAAACTAACAAATTTTCCAAAAGTAAAAATCAACTAATTATACATATAATCAATCTAAAGCTTTTTACTTTTTCTTAAGGAAAAAAATTGTTATTTATTTTTATACATTATGTACAACTTTTATACATTTAACCAATCAAAAAACTCTTTAAAAGCCTTTAAATCCATATTTTATTACAAAAAGACACATCTTTAATATTTTAGAAATAAAGTGTATATATTATGTACTTTTTAAAAAAATAAATATACAATATATATGAAGAAGATTTAAATGCATTGCTATTTTTATGCTATGTTTTTTTACTATAATCTTCAAAAATAAGCTATAAGTAGAAAGGATAACTTAACATGGGTTTAATTGAGAATATTAAAGAAAAAGCGAAAGTACAACTTAGAACTATCGTTCTTCCTGAGTCTGAAGACGAAAGAGTATTACAAGCTACACAGCAAGTTTTAGAAGAAAAAACTGCGAAAGTTGTTTTAATTGGAAATGAAGAGACAATTAAAGCAGATGCAATTGCATGTGGTGCGAACATTGAAGGGGCAACAATAATTGATCCTAAAAAATTCGATGATATTGACACTTATGTTAATGAGTTAGTTGAACTTAGAAAGAAAAAAGGTTTAACTGTAGAAGAAGCTAGAGAAATTATGACTACAGAGCCAAGATTTTTTGGTTGTATGATGGTTAGACTAGGTCATGCCGATGGTTTAGTTGCAGGTTCAAACTCTCCAACTGCTGATGTATTAAAAGCAGCTATTCATGTAATAAAAACAGCACCTGGTATTAACACTGTATCATCTGCATTTATTATGGAAACAGCTGATGGTAAATTTGGTGATAATGGTTTAATTTTATTTGCAGATTGTGCAGTAATTCCTGAACCAAATGCTGAGCAATTAGCTGATATTGCATGTGCAACTGCAGCAACTGCTGCATCTGTTGTAGGACTAGATCCTAGAGTTGCAATGTTATCATTCTCAACAAAAGGAAGTGCGAAGCATCCATTAGTTGATAAAGTTCAATATGCAGTTGACTTATTAGAAGATAGAAATGTTGATTTCTCATTTGATGGTGAAATGCAAGCAGATGCTGCAATTGTTGAAGCAATTGGAGCTAAAAAAGCACCAGGTTCTGAAGTAGCTGGACGTGCTAATGTATTAGTATTCCCTGATTTACAATCTGGAAATATTGGATATAAACTTGTTCAAAGATTTGCAGGAGCAGCAGCTCATGGACCAGTAGTTCAAGGTTTAGCAAAACCTGTAAATGATCTTTCAAGAGGTTGTTCAGTAGAAGACATCGCAAACTTAGTAGCTATTACAGCAACACAAATTAAATAATTTAAGGAATTAATATATGTTAGTATTTATTTTAAACGCAGGAAGTTCATCTTTAAAGTATCAGTTAATGAACCCAGTTTCTCAAGAAACTTTAGCTGTAGGACTTTGTGAAAGAATTGGAATTGATGGAGTTATTAAACACGAATTTGGTAATGATCAAAAACTTAAATTAGAAGTTTCAATGCCAACGCATAAAGAAGCAATTGAATTAGTTTTAAAAACATTATGTGAAGGTGAAGGTAAAGTTATCGATTCTATTGATGCTATTGATGCTATTGGACATAGAGCTGTTCATGGTGGTGAAGATTTTGCTGGTTCTGTTATTGTTACAGATGCAGTAATTAATAAAATGAAAGAGTTAATTCCATTAGCTCCATTACATAACCCTGCAAATATTATGGGGATGGAAATTTGTCAAGATTTAATGCCTGGTAAACCAAATGTTGCTGTATTTGATACAGCATTCCACCAAACTATGCCTGATTATGCATATATGTATGCATTACCACATGAACAATATACTAAGCATGGAATTAGAAAATATGGTTTCCATGGTACATCTCATTATTTCGTATCAAATGAAGCTAGAAATATGTTAGATAAAAAACATAATACAAGAGTTATTGTATGTCACTTAGGAAATGGTTCTTCTGTTTCTGCTGTATTAGATGGTAAATGTATTGATACTTCAATGGGACTTACTCCTGTTCAAGGTCTTATGATGGGAACTCGTGCTGGTGATGTTGGTGCTGGTGCAATACAATATATGATGAGTCAAGAAAATATTACAATTGATGAAGCCTTAAATATCATGAATAAAAAATCAGGAATCTTAGGTATTTCTGGAAAATCATCTGATCTTAGAGAAGTATTAGAAGGTCAAGCTAATGGTGATAAAAGATGTGATTTAGCTGTAAATATGGTTGCTTATAATATCAAAAAATATGTTGGTGCTTATGCGGCAGCTCTTGATGGTGTTGATGCATTATGTTTCACAGGTGGGATTGGTGAAAATGCTGCTTTAATTAGAGAAAAAGTTTGTGCTGGTCTTGATGGAATGGGACTAGTAGTAGATCCAGTTAAAAATAATAAAAGATCTGGTGAAGCTAGAGATATTGCAACAAATGGTTCAGCTGGTAGAATCTTTGTTATTCCTACAAATGAAGAGTATGTTATTGCAAACGATACATATAAAATCGTTTCAGGACTTGAAAAATAATTCTTTTATAAAAGATGAAGCTTTTGCTTCATCTTCTTATTTATTCTAGTATTAATCATTTTTATATAAATTTATTCGTTATAATAAATAAATATTTAAAATAAGGATTTAATTAACCATGAGAAAAAAAACTCTATTATTAATCACTTTAACCTTTCTATGTATATCAGCCAATGGTGCAACTCGTTATGTTTCAGAAAATCTTCATACTTTTATTCATTCAGGGGCAGGTACAAAATATAAAATTATAGGTAGTGTTAATGCTGGTGATAAAATTGAGATACTTCAAACAAATAAAGCTGCAGGTTTTACTTTAATAAGAGATTTAAAAGGTCGTAAGGGTTGGATTAACTCAAAATATGTATCCCAAAAAGCTGGTTTAAAAGAACGATTGCCTAAACTAGAAAGTAAATTAGAAAAATTAAATATTCAATTAAATACTTCAAAACAGAATATAAAATCTAGTACAAATGAACTTGAAAAATTACAAAATACTAATTTGACATTAAAAGAAGAGTTAAAACAAATACAAGCATTAAACAATGATTTAAATTCAAAACTAGATACGAAACAAAATGACTTATTAATGCGTTGGTTTACTTATGGTGGTATTGTAGGAGGAGTTGGACTTTTTCTAGGTTTAATAATTCCACTATTAATTCCAAGTCGTCGTAATAAAAAAAGATGGTAATAAATGCTTCTTCTTAAGTAAAAACTTGAGAAGAGCATTTATTATAAAATAGAGAAAAAGTTAATAAGCTTTTAAACCACTAACAAAATTCATCGAAATAGATGAAACAGTTTCACTAATAAACTTATCAATAAACTTATCAAATTTATCTTGTTTTTGCCAAACAGCAATATCAACTTCTGATAATGTGGCTAAACTTTTTTCAGCTTTTGAAATAGTAGCAACCTCATCAACTAAACCAACATCTTTTGCTTGTGAAGCTGTAAATACTCTAGCATCAGCAAATTGTGTGTGATTTTTAACATCAAGATTTCTAGCATTTGCAACGTCTGTTATAAACATATTATAAGTATCATCAATTATACTTTGTAACTGCTTTTTTTCATAATCGAACCATTTTCTTGTAGGTGTTCCTGATTCTTTATATTTTCCAGCCTTTACAGTTTGAGTTGAGATTCCAATTTTAGCCATTAACTCTTCTGTATTAACGCCTTGCATAATAACACCAATTGAACCCACCATAGCTCCTGGATTTGCAATGATTTTATCACTCCAAATTGATGCATAATAAGAACCACTAGCAATTATTCCACTAGCATATACAACTACAGGTTTAACAGCTTTTAACTCTTTAATAGCATAAGCTAGTTCAACAGAAGGAGCAACTGCTCCTCCTGGAGAGTTTACTACAAGTAATACACCTTTTATATTTTCATTTTGTTTTGCTTTTTGAATCTCGCTCATTGTTTTACTAACATCTAAAATTGGTCCAAAAAGTTCAATTTTTTGTAAATTAGCAAGTTCAAAAGTTCCATTTTCATTCATTTTATCACTTGGTGAATAAACAATAAAATACATAATTGTTAAAAATACTATTGTTTTAAAATATTTTGTAATAAAATCTAATATTGCGATTATTGGTGAAAATAGTTTTTTAAAAAAATTAAACAAATTCTCCTCCTATTATAGTTTTGTTTACAGATTTAGTATGTAAAATAATTTGCATTGCTACATCTTCTATATCTTCCACATTATCTGGTAATTTAAAAGATATGATATCTGCATCTTTTTGTTTCTCTAAACTTCCTTTATTTAATCCTAAAGCAACACTACCATTTAACGTTGCTGCTTTTAAAAGAGTTTTAGAAAAATCTATTATGTTTTCATCTACGTGAATCATTAAAGCAGTTCTTAACTCATCAAACATTGATAATGAATTATTTGAGCTTAAACCATCAGTTCCAATAGAAAACTTAATATCTTTTAATTTTGATATATCTAACTTCGTATTATTTAATACTCTATTTGATGTAGGACAGTGATTAACAACTGCATCTAAAGATTTAATCTTTTCAAAGTCATCAGCACTAGCTTCCACACAGTGTGTAAAAGAAAGTTTTTTAACATTTGAAAAGTGTGTTAAGAACTCCATAGGTTTTGTAACTGCCCTACTTTGATTTAAAAAGTTTTTAAAGAAGTCTATAAATAAACCTTCATCTTTATGTAACCATTCAAACTCTTCTCTTGATTCTAAAAAATGAGTAGAAACAGCAAATTCTTGCTCTTTTGCTAATGCTAAACTTTCTCTTACTAAAAAAGGATGTACAGAATAAGGTGAATGAATAGCAACAGCAGGAATAAAATTCTTTGAAGTAAATTGCTTTGCACCATTTAATCTAGATTTAAAATCAGCAAATAAAGTATCAGCCATATCAGCTTTACTACCAATTACTTCACAAAAAAATACCGTGTTAATTGGAGACTTTACACAAGGTTCCATATCAAATGAATAAGATGAAATTGCACCTATAGTTGTAGTACCAGTTTTTTTCATTCTATCAAGTTTTGTAGATATTAGTTTTTGTGTAGCTTTTTCTATTAAAGTATCTCTATTTTTAATAACAGAGTTTAGCCAAGCTAAAAAATTACCATATTTTAATGTTGTAGTATTTGCACAAAATTCTAAATGTACGTGAGAGTTTATAAGTCCAGGCATTAAAACTGAGTTATCAACAGCATCTTCAACAATTTCTTCTGGATATTTTTTTTGGATATTTTCGATTGTATCAATATCAATTATTTTATCGGAAAAAACAATAGCACCATCTTTGATGATGCTAAAATTTTCATCGCAGGTAATAACCCACTTAGCACTTAATATATTCATATATTTTGAATTATTCAGTTACTTCTTGTTGTTGAGCTTCTTCAACAGCTTTAATTTCAGAAATGATTTGCATTAATGCAATTAATCCCATATGATAACCAAATGGTCCAAATCCTGAAATAACGCCAGTAGTTGCAGACGCAGTTACAGATTTTTGTCTGAACTCTTCTCTTTTATAGATATTTGAAATATGTACTTCAACTGTTGGAAGTTCAACTGCACTTAATGCATCTTTAATAGCAATAGATGAGTGAGAATAAGCTGCAGGATTTATTAAAATACCATCAACTGTTCCTAAACACTCTTGAACTCTATCAACTAATTCACCCTCTAAGTTTGATTGGAAAAATTCTAATTCAACTCCATTTTGTGCAGCTGCATTTTTTAATTGTTCGTGAATTTGTTCTAAGTTCATTGGACCATAGATGTGTTGCTCTCTAATACCTAACATATTTAAGTTTGGTCCTTGAATTACGGCTATTTTCATATTATATTCCTTTTATAAAATTTAGGTAAGATTATATTAAAATTAACGTTAAACCATACCAAAGGAAAGAGATTTTATGAAAAATTTTATTTTATTAAATGAGAATGCTGTTTATTTTGAAGCTTCTTTTTCTTGTGATAATGTACTTTTTATATCACTTGAAGGCAATAATTATTTTATAACTGATGCTAGATATACAACAGAAGCCAAAGAGCTTACAAAAAACTGTGAAGTTATTGAATCATCAAACCTAATACAAACAGCACAAGAGATTTTAGTTAAAAACAAAATAAAAAAAATAGTATTTGATCCAAATGATTTTAAATATTCTACTTATACAAAATTAACACAAAACATAAAAACAAAATTTGTAGCAAAAGAAAACTTTTCAAAATTAAAAAGAATAATTAAAACAGATGAAGAAGTTAAAATATTAAAAAAAGCAGCAAAACTTGGACGTGAAGGTTTTAAAGATTTAGCTAAATTTATTAGAAAAAATGGTTTTAAACAAAGTGAACAATATCTTTTTTTTAAAGGTATTGAAAAAATGAGTCAAAGTGGAAAACTAGATCTTAGTTTTGATCCAATTATTGCTATAAATGAAAATGCAGCAAAACCTCATGCCTTGCCAACTACAAAAAAATTAAAATTAAATGATTTGATTTTAGTTGACGCTGGAGTAAAATATAAAAGATATTGTTCAGATAGAACTTGCGTTACATCTGCAAATTTTGAGAAATTATCTTTTAAAAGAGAGCAAAAGTTTAAAAATAAAAAACATCAAAAAATTTATGATTTAGTTTATAAATCTCAATTAAATGCAATTGAAAATGCAAGAGTAGGAATGAAAGCCTCACAAATTGATGCACTTACTCGTACAGTTATTGAAAAAGCAGGATATGGTGATAGATTTATCCATAGTACTGGGCATGGTGTTGGACTTGATATTCACGAGTTTCCAAATATTAACTCAAAATCTGATGTAATTATTGAAGACAATATGGTTTTTACTATTGAACCTGGAATTTATTTACCAAAAGAATTTGGTGTAAGAATAGAAGATACAGTTGTAATGAAAAACGGTAAAGCTGTAATACTTTAAGAAGAAGAAATTTGAAAAAAAAATTATCTAAAGAATTAACACTTTTTTATACTCCTAATTTTCCTAAAATGTTTAATATAACATCGAATAAAAAATACTATGTAACAATTGGTATTGGGGGAAATATTGGGAATATGAAAAAAACATTTGATAAATTACTCTTATGTTTAAAACAAGATGCAAGATTTACTTTACTTAAAACTTCACCATTGTTAAGAAATCCTCCTTTTGGATTCTTAGAACAAAATGACTTTTTAAATGGTATAATCACGTTCAAAACTAATCTTTGTCCTAATGCACTATTAAAAGCAATGCAAAGATATGAAAACAAATTTGGAAGAAAGCGATCCTTTCAAGATGCGCCTAGAACCTTAGATATTGATATAATATTTTTTGATAATAAAAAAATTAATACAAAAAATTTAATTATCCCTCATAAAGATTGGGCAAATAGAGAATCAGTTATTATTCCTTTAAAACACATACTTAAAGGTAGAAAATGAGCAAAAAGAAAGTTGTAGTAGGAATGTCTGGAGGAGTTGATTCTTCAGTTACTGCTTTACTGTTAAAACAACAAGGCTACGAAGTTACAGGACTTTTTATGCGAAACTGGGAATATGGTATTGAAGGTAGTCAATGTCCTAACCGTATTGAGTTTGAAGATGCAAAAAAAGTAGGGAAGCTACTAGGAATTGAAGTAAAAGGTATAGACTTTGTAGAAGAATACAGAACGAAAGTTTTTGATGTATTTTTAGAAGGTTTAAAAAAAGGACTTACACCTAATCCTGATATTTTATGTAATCGTGAGATTAAATTTACTGTATTTTTAAATGAAGCAAAAAAAATGGGTGCTGATATGATAGCAACTGGACATTATGCAAAAATAGATACATATGGAAATCATCATGTTTTAGCAACTCCAAAAGATGATAGCAAAGATCAAACTTACTTCTTACATGCTCTAACAAGTGAACAATTATCACAATCTTTATTTCCTTTAGCAGATTTAACAAAAAAAGAAGTGCGAGAAATAGCTACACAACATAATCTAAGTGTAAGTGATAAAAAAGATAGTACTGGAATTTGCTTTATTGGTAAACAAAAATTTGATGAATTTATTACTCAACATTTAAAAGCAATTCCTGGTGATATTATAGATGAAAATGGAAAAGTATTAGGAAAACACAAAGGTCTTATTTGTTACACATTAGGTCAAAGAAAAGGTATTGGTCTTGGTGGTGTTAAAGAAACAGAATCAGCAAACCATATACATAATCCATGGTATGCAGCAAAAAAAGATATGGAAAATAATACTTTAACAATTGTACAAGATACAAATCATGCTTTACTAATGAATGAAAATGTTGAAGCAAGTCATATGCACTGGGTCTTAGAACATCCACCTAAAATTGGTGATAAGTTAATGGCACAAGTACGTTACCGTCAACAAAAACAAGCTTGTACAGTTACCTCAACTAATGACGGAAAAGTTCTAGTTAAATTTGATAAACCACAACGAGCTGTAACTTTAGGACAAAGTCTAGTTTTATATGATGGTGAATATTGTTTAGGTGGCGGATTTATAAGTGATTATAATTAATCTTTATTTAGGATAACAATTGCAAAAAAAAGTAATGGTAGGAATGAGTGGGGGAATTGATTCTTCAGTTACAGCTTATATGCTACAAAAAGAAGGCTACGAAGTTGAAGGTGTTTACCTAAAACTTCATAGTAGAGATGATGGCTATCATGAAAAAAACTTAAAATACATAAAAGATGTAGCAGATTTTTTAATTATTAAATATTATATATTAGATTTAAGTACTAAGTTTACAGAAGAAATCTATGATTATTTTGTGCAATCTTATTTAGAAGGTACAACTCCAAACCCATGTGTAAAATGTAATAAACAAATCAAATTTGGTTCAATGTTAAAATTTGCACAAGAAAAGGGCTGCAATTTTTTAGCAACAGGACATTATGCAAAAACAGATGGTAAATTTTTCTACGAAGCTGATGATAAAACAAAAGATCAAAGCTATTTTCTATCACAAGTTGATAAAGAAGCACTTCCTTATATGATCTTTCCCTTAAGTACATACAAAAAAGAAGATATTGTAAAATTTGCAGTAAATCTTTCAAGTGTTTATAAAGAAATTACAGAAAAAAACGAATCACAAGAAATATGTTTTGTTGAAACAATTTATACCGATGTTATAAAAAAACACGCAAATATTGATATGCCTGGTGATGTTTTAGATGAAAAGGGAAAAGTTGTAGGAGAGCATAAAGGTTATATGCACTATACAATAGGAAAAAGAAGAGGCTTTACAGTAAAAGGTGCTCAAGATCCACATTTTGTAAAAGAATTAAACCCTAAAACAAATACAATAGTTGTAGGTAAAAAAGAAGTTTTAGAAGTAAATGAAGTTGTAGGAATTGGGCTTAACATGTTCATTGATGATACAAGTTTCACTGCAAGTGTAAAATTAAGATACAGATCAAACTCAACTCCTTGTGAAGTAAATATTAAAGAGGGCAAAGCTTATATTAGATTAAAAGAACCTGCCTTTGGAGTTGCTTCTGGACAGTTAGCAGCTTTTTATGATAGACAAAAAGTTATAGGAAGTGCTTGGATTGAAAGTACTAAGTAGTTAAATAAGTATTTTGATTTATAATTTAGGAGTTAAACTCCTAAATTATTTTTAGATTAAAATGAGTATGCTAAAGTAGCACTTGCATAATCACTATCACTTGAAGAAGAACCTACTTCATCATATTTAACAAATACTAAAGACAGTCCTAAACTATCAGTAATACTATATCCTGCAGTTAAATTTAATTCTTTTTCTTCTCCATTTGCAGTAAAATCAGTTTCACCATAAAGTAAACCTAAATCAATACCCGCAACTGAGTATCCTAAAGAACCATATACAGTTTTTGCATCAATTGCATAAGTATTTATACCATTATCAAAAGGAGAGATACTATCACCATATGCAGAAATACTTGCAACACCTGCAGTTTTATCCGTTTTAATATATCCAAGCGCAGCAGAAACACCAGCAATTGATGTACTAGCTTCTACATGAGCAATAGAACCATCAGACCCAACATCTTCACTTGATGCTGCATATTGAGCAACTGCTCCAAATGTGTCAGCTGAATAAGAAGCTTTTAAACCATAAAATTCTGCAACATCTGGTGCACTATAAAAATAAGGATTTAATTCAACACCTGCTAAACCAGTATATTTTACATCAAGTACGTATGCACCATCTGGAGTAACTTCACTAAAATCATCGATTTGATCTTCATCTGCTGCTGCTTGTTGATTAACATAACCTAAAACAATAGTTGTGTCAGGAACTGCTGTAATTCCAGCAACAACAGCTTCATTATAATCACCTAACCATTCTAAACCAATAGCTTGTCTACCTACAGTTAAAGAGAACATATCGTTAGTATATTTTACATAAGCTTCAGTCATTAATGAATCATTAGCTAATGTTGAATCATCAAATGCATGTCCTGCTCTAAAACCAGCTTTTGCACTTAATCCCATGTAAGATGCAGTTTCATAAGCTATACCAGTAGTTGCATAAGCATCATCAGTATTAGCAGTTCCACCTTTGTTATCTACTTTTGTACCATATAATGTAACATCACCTGACACACTTCCACTTTTGAATGCCTCATCAATTGAATCGGCAGCAAATGCCATACTCGTACTTAATAATAACCCACATGTTACTAAACTAATTTTTTTATTCATATAATTTCCTTTGTTTTAATTATTTTTCAATATGTACGCGCTACATATTATTTTTTAAAAGAACATACAAATATTATCTTTTTTTGAATATAAATATACATATTTAGTGTATAAAATTTATACATTAAATGATAATTTCAAGAAAAAAACTTTTTTCTATTCATTAAGTACTATTTAGATAAAATCGCAATTATAAACATTCAATTAAGGAATTTTTCATGTCATCGTATAAAATTTTTAGTGGTTCAGCAAACCCTGAATTTGCAGCAAAAGTTGGTAAGTATTTAGGTGTTCCTGTATCAAATGCCAAATGTAACTCATTTAGTGATGGAGAAATGTCTGTTCAAATTACAGAAAGTGTAAGAGGACAAGATGTATTTATTATCCAACCTACATGTGCGCCAACAAACGATAACTTAATGGAACTACTAATTATGGTAGATGCATTAAAAAGATCAAGTGCTAAATCAATCTCAGCAGTAATTCCATACTATGGATATGCAAGACAAGATAGGAAAGCAGCCCCTAGAGTTCCAATTACAGCAAAACTAGTTGCTGATTTACTTGAAGCTGCAGGAATAACTAGAGTTGTAACTATTGATTTACATGCTGCCCAAATTCAAGGTTTCTTCAATATTCCAGCAGATAATTTATTTGGTTCAATTTTATTTGTTGATTATATTAAAAGTAAAAACTTAGCAAATCCTATTATTGCAAGTCCAGATATTGGTGGAGTTGCGCGTGCTAGATCTTATGCTGATAAATTAGGATACGATTTAGTTATTGTTGATAAAAAAAGAGAAAAAGCAAATGAATCTGAAGTAATGAATATCATTGGAGATGTTGAAGGTAAAGACGTAATCTTAGTTGATGATATGGTAGATACTGCTGGAACACTTGTTAAAGCTGCTGAAGTATTAAAGAAAAGAGGAGCAACATCTGTAATGGCATGTTGTACTCATGCTGTACTTTCTGGTCCTGCTTATGAGAGAATTGCTAATGGCGTATTAGATGAATTAATCGTTTCAGATACTATTCCTACACAAAAAGATGCTAAAAAGATAACTGTATTAACAGCATCTGTTATTATTGGTGAAACTATTAGAAGAATTCAAAATAACGAATCAGTAAATTCTATATTTATTGATTAATTTGGGAATTGCTATTTTTTTGCTATAATACAAAAAATTATTATAAAAGAAGAAAATTATATGAAAAAAATTATTTTATCAACTGTAGCTTGTACAACAATAATGTTAGCAGCAAACAGCGAATATAAGTATGAAATCACGCCAATGATCGGTGGAGCTTACACTGAAGCGAATATGGATTTAGAAAGAGATTATATCAGTGGTGGTTTAGCACTGGGATTTAATCAAAGTGATTCAATGATTGACCAAGTTGAAATTGCTGCATTTAGATCTGTTGAAGATGTTGATTATGCAGATATTGCAAACAAAGATACTGGAGTAACAAGAGTTTTTGTTAACTTTATCAAAGATTATCCATTAACTACAAATGTATCTTTATATGCATTAGCTGGTGCTGGTGTTGAATTTTTTGATGATGAATCAAATGAGACTAAAAATGGTTTAGTAGGTAATTACGGTGCTGGTGTTAAATATAAATTAGCAGAGCAATTTGCATTGAAATTTGATGTAAGACATTTAATTGAAACAGATAATGGAGATAATACTTTATTATATAACTTAGGTTTCTCTGTTCCATTTGGAAAAGTAGCAAAAGCAGCTCCTGTTGTAGTAACTGCTCCTGTAGTTGTTCCAAGAGATTCTGACAATGATGGTGTTATTGATGCTAAAGACAATTGTCCAAATACAATTGCTGGTGTAAAAGTTGATACTGTTGGTTGTATGACATTAGTTAATTTAAACATTAACTTTGATACTAACTCAGCTGTAATTAAAGAACAATACAATGAAAGAATTGTTAATTTTGCAAATGCAATGAAAAACAATACTAAATTAAAAGCTACAATCGAAGCACATACTGATTCAATCGGTTCTGCTAAATATAATAAAGCATTATCGGAAAAAAGAGCAGCTTCAACTGTTGAAGTTTTAAAATCTCTTAATATTGATGATTCAAGATTAACTGCTGTTGGTTATGGTGAAACTAAACCAGCTGTGTCTAATATGACAAAAGATGGAAGAGCTCAAAATAGAAGAGTTCATACTGTAATTACAAATAATTCACCTCTTTTTTAAATAAGATTAGAATTTATTCTAATCTTATTTCTTATGTTCCCAAAAAATCAAATTCCTAAAGATTATGATATTCCATGTTATGGGATAGCTTTAAAAGGTGATGTAAGTCATCTTTTTGGAATCAATGATAAATCAAATGATGTTATGTATACATTAGGTTTAGCAATGCCTTTAGGAAAGAAATATACAGAAAAAATTGTAGCAAAAGAACCTGTTGTTGCACTTGTTCCTGTTGTAGATGGAGATGATGATACAAAAGAAGAAAGAGCAGGAAACAGAAGAGTTACAGGATTAATTAACCAATAATCTTTTAAATAAAAAGACTTAGATTTATATCTAAGTCTTTATTCTTATACAAAAACCACTACTTTTTTAATTTAACTATAAACTTACAAAACTTTAGATATAATCGCGTTAAATAATGTACATTAAGGACAATAACCTTGCAAGAAAATATTAGAAACTTTAGTATCATTGCTCACATAGACCATGGAAAATCAACACTAGCTGATAGAATTATTCAAGAGTGTGGTTCAGTAGCAGACAGAGATATGTCAGCACAAGTAATGGATACTATGGATATTGAAAAAGAGCGTGGAATTACAATCAAAGCACAAAGTGTTAGACTTGATTATGTTAAAGATGGACAGAATTATGTTCTAAACCTAATAGATACTCCAGGTCATGTTGACTTTTCATATGAAGTTTCAAGATCACTTGCTTCTTCAGATGGTGCACTGTTAATTGTAGATTCAACACAGGGTGTTGAAGCACAGACTATTGCAAATGTATATATTGCAATGGATAATGATTTAGAATTACTTCCTGTTGTAAATAAAATTGATTTACCATCTGCTGATCCTCTTAGAGTATTAGAAGAAGTTGAAGATGCAATTGGACTTGATTGTACAGAACACAATCTAATTTCTGCAAAAACAGGTTTAGGAGTAAGAGACTTAATTGACTCAATTGTAGATAGAGTTCCAGCTCCTAAAGGTGATACTAATGCTCCTACAAAAGCACTTATCTATGATTCATGGTTTGATAGTTATTTAGGTGCATTAGCACTTGTACGAGTATATGAAGGAAGTATCAAAAAAGGTCAAGTTGTACGTATGATGAATACAGAACATGAACAACAAGTATTATCTTTAATGTATCCTCATCCTTTAAAAAAACAACAAACTGATGAAATTAAAACAGGTGAAATAGGTATTGTAGTTCTTGGTATTAAAACTGTAGATATTATTGCAGTTGGTGATACAATTACTGATGCTAAAAATAGAACAGCCGAAGCAGTTGATGGTTTTGAACCTGCTAAACCTTTTGTATTTGCGGGAATCTATCCAATAGATACAGATAAATTTGAAGACTTAAGAGATGCCTTAGATAAACTTAGACTAAATGATTCTTCAATTTCTTATGAACCAGAATCTTCAGCAGCACTTGGAAGTGGTTTTAGAACAGGATTCTTAGGAATGCTACATATGGAAGTTATAAAAGAAAGATTAGAGAGAGAATTTAATCTTGATTTAATTGCAACTGCACCAACTGTTGTATATGAAGTATTAAAAAATGATGGAGAAAGAATTTTTATTCAAAATCCAAGTGAACTTCCAATGCCAAATCATATAGATAAAATTTTTGAACCTTATGTAAAAGCTACTATTTTAGTACCTGATGAGTTTTTAGGAAATGTAATTAAACTTCTAAATGATAAAAGAGGTATTCAAAATAAAATGGATTATATTGGTACTCGTGTTTTATTAGATTACGATATTCCAATGAATGAAATTGTAATGGACTTTTATGATAGATTAAAATCTACAACTAAAGGTTATGCATCTTTTGATTATGAACCAATTGGTTTTAGAGAAGGTGTATTACAAAAACTTGATATTAAAGTTGCAGGAGATGTTGTAGATGCTTTATCTATTATTGTTCCTGAAAATAAAGCATTATCAAAAGGGCGAGAGTTTATTAAAGCATTAAAAGAATTAATTCCTAGACAACTGTTTGAAGTTGCAATACAAGCTAGTATTGGTTCTAATATTATTGCACGTGAAACTGTAAAATCAACAGGTAAAAACGTAACAGCAAAATGTTATGGTGGAGATATTACAAGAAAAAGAAAATTATTAGATAAGCAAAAAGCTGGTAAAAAAAGAATGAAATCTATTGGTAAGGTAAATGTACCACAAGAAGCATTTATGGCAGTATTAAAGATTTAATTCTTTAATACTCTTTACTTTCTAAATAATATATAGTATTATTATTTATGAAATGTTTAACTTGTGAGTCAATATCTTTTTCTATAATTTGTAAAAGCTGTCAAAAAAACCTACTAACACCCTCTTTTCACAAAAGAGAAATTTCAAAAAACTTTTTTAATTACTCTTTTTATGCTTTTAGTGAAATAGAAGATTTAATTTCTTCGAAATATTATTTTCATGGAGATAGAGTTTTTAATTTATTAGCAAAACTATCTTTTCATAAGTTTTCAAAAAATTTTAATTATAAAGAAAATATTATTGCAATTCCTATTGATGACCACACTAGACATGATTTCTCACACACAGCTATTTTAGCCCATCATTTATCATCAAAAAAAATAAAAGCAAAATATAATGCATTAAAAGCCACAAATATAGTCAAATATGCAGGGAAAGATCAGGAGTTTAGAAAAAACAATCCCAGAAAGTTTAAAATTAATAATATTTGTAATCAAACTCTAATACTTTGTGATGATTTAATCACCACAGGTACAACAATACTAGAAGCTAAAAAAGCTTTAGAGAAAAAAAACAATAAAATCCTCTTTTCTTTAACCTTAGCAGATGCTAAACTTTAGTATAATTGCGTTTTAATAAAGGGATTAATGTGATAGGAATTATTGATTATAATATGGGAAACTTAGCAAGTGTTTACAATGCTTGTCATTTATTAGATGCGAAAGCTACAATTATTAAAGATCCAAATGATTTAAAAAACTTTGACAGAATAATACTGCCAGGTGTTGGAGCATATAAAGATGCTATGCAACATTTAAATGATACAGGAATGAACAGCGCAATTCATGAGTTTTCAAAAAGTGGAAAACCAATGATTGGTATTTGTTTAGGAATGCAACTTTTATTTGAAAGTTCGCAAGAGTTTGGACATACGGATGGTCTTGGTCTAATTGATGGTGAAGTTATTAAATTTGATAAAACAAAAATGCATGAAGATATTAAAATTCCTCATATGGGATGGAATACAATCCAAAACAAGGATCATGCACTTTTTGAAGGTTTAGAAAATCCTTACCTTTATTTTGTACACTCATACCATGCAATTACAAAAGAAGAAAATATTATTGGAAAAACTTCTTATGGATACGATTTTGTAAGTGCTGTTAACAAAGATAATATTTACGGTTTTCAACCACATCCTGAAAAGTCACATGATAATGGACTAAAAATTTTACAAAACTTTATGAAGATATAAAAAGAGGAATAACAGATAATGGATATTTTACCAGCGATTGATTTAAAAGATGGAAAAGCAGTAAGACTTAGTAAAGGTTTAATGGAAAGTGCAAAAATCTATTCAGATGAGCCTTGGATGGTTGCAAAAAGATTTGAAGAGTTAGGATCTAAGTGGCTTCATATAGTGGATTTAAATGGTGCTTTTGCAGGGGAACCAGCAAACCTAGAACAAATTAGAAAAATTAGAGAAAATTGTAATTTAAAAATAGAACTTGGTGGTGGAATTAGAGATGAAGAAACTATCAAAATGTATATGGAACTTGGAGTTGATAGATTAATCCTTGGTTCAATTGCAGTTAAAAATCCTCAGTTTGTAAAAGATATGGCGAGTAAATACCCAATTGCTGTTGGAATTGATGCAATGAATGGAATGGTTGCTGTTGAAGGTTGGGCTGAAGTTTCAACTATGGAAGCTACAACTCTTGCTCGTGAATTTGCAAATGCAGGTGTTGAAGCTATTATTTGTACAGATATTTCAAAAGATGGAATGTTATGTGGGGTTAATGTTGAATTTACAGAATCAATTGCAAAAGCATCTGGTGTTGATACTATTGCATCTGGTGGAGTCAAAGATATCAATGATATTATTAACTGTAAGGCAAATGGAAATATAGCTGGAGTAATTGTTGGAAAAGCATTTTATGAAGGTTCACTTGATTTAGAAGAAGGATTTAAGGCTCTTTAATGTGCCCTATTATTTCAATAATATTTGCAGGCCTTGCGTATACATTTTTTCAAGATGGAAATATGCAAGGTTTTTATATTAATATATTTATTACTTTATTTTTCATCTCTTTAATGATTAGAAATATATTAAAAGAAAAAAGAAGAAGAAATGAGAAAAATAACTAGTTTTAAATTCTTATAAGGAATTACAATGAAACACTTATTAATACTATCTATATTTATCTTTTTATGTTTCGCAAGTGAAAATAAAAGACCTACCTCAATACTTATGAAGACTTGAATCTTACTTTAAAAGAAAAAGAATACTTAAAGAAAAATCCTATTATTAAAGTGGCTTTTACTAATGTAAGTGAAAAACAAAAAGAACAATTAAATGTTACAAAATAATCTTCTTCTATTCTTAGTAATGTCGTGAATGATATACTTGATTATTCAGCTTTTTCAACAGGAAATATAAAATTATTTGAAGAAGAATTTTCTTTACAGTCAATAATTTAATTAAAAAGAAAAAAGCACTTTTTGTAGAAGATGATGAAATAAATACAATGGTTATATCTCAAATATTAAAACAAATTGGTTTTGAAACTGAACATGCAAATAATGGAAAAGAAGCTGTAGATAAAACAAAAACAAATGAATATGATATTATTTTCATGGATATACAAATGCCTGTAATGGATGGGTATGAAGCAACAAGACAGATAAGACAAGTAAATAATAAAACACCAATTATCGCTCTAAGTGCTGGAGTTATGGCAAAAGATATAGATAAATCTATAGAAGCAGGAATGGATATGCATATTGCAAAACCTATTGTATATGCTGAAATGAATCAGGTTTTAGTTAAATACTTTGATGTAGAAATGAAAGAGTAAAAAAGCGAAATTAAAAAAACTTCAAATACTATTTCATTTCTGAATTAGTATAATGAAGTTCTAAACCTTTTGAAGTTGATACAAAACCATTAACATTAATTGTTCCATCGTGTACTTGCTTGTGATGCTCTTTACATAAGGGAATTAGATTATATTTATGGTTGGCATTTATATGCTCTATAAAGCCATCTTTATTAGCTCTTGCTTGTTCTTTTATATGGTGTACATCATCACAAGCACGTCCACATATAACACAAGAAGAAGCATAAACATTTTTATTATACTTAGAAGTTTTACGCATACTTAATCTTTCAATAGAATCATAATCATCAGTAAGTTTTTTTCTAATATCATTTGCAACAGATAAAAACTCTTTATCCATATGAAGTGATTTTGCATACTCTAATCCATACATAGAAGAACCACTACCGTAAGCTAGCTTTCTATCAAAGATAAGTTTATCATCATCTGTATTGTACATAACAGATAAATGAAGTGCAATAATATTTTTAAGTTTTTCAATGTCTTCAATTTCTGGTAATTGGTGTAAGTGAGTTGCAAAAACAAAAATTGACTCAAGTTTTGAAAGCTTTAAAATTGAGCTTGCTACTATTGATAAACCACTCATTGTTTCAGTACTATGAGATATTTCATCTCCTAATATTAGAGATTTTTTTGTTGCACGATTGAATATATTTTTAAGCTCAAGCATTTCAACTGCAAAAGATGATAAACCTTTTGCAATATTATCAGCCCCAGAAATTCTTGTATAAACAGCATCAAAAATTGAAAATCTCATAGATTTAGCAGGTACATAAAAACCTGCCTGAGCAAGGATTACAGCAATTCCAATTGCTTTCATAAGCGAGGATTTTCCTGATGAGTTAATTCCGTATAATAAAACACCATGCATTTTATTATTGTTCATATTTATAGGATTTGAGTTTTTAATAATCACATTATTTTTGTACTCTTTAGATGCCAGACTAAGTTCACCTAAAATAATATCATTTGGTACATAAATACCCTGCTCTTCGTTTGCTTCAATTATAGGATGTCTTAAATCAATAAGTTCTATAAAGTTCTCATCATCTTTTGTTTTTACAATTTTAGGGCAAACATAGTTGTATTTCTTAGCTGTTTTAATGTTTGATACTGTTAAGTCAACTTCAGCTATAAATTGAACTAATTCTTCTAATAAAAATGCAAATTTCTTTTCAAACTCAGATATTTTTTCTTTAAATACTAATTTGTTTAGTTCAATGATTTTTCTTAAATTATGCACATATTTATCTGATATTTTTTCTGTAAAATTACAAGATATTTTTACAGATGTAGTTTGTATTTTTATATTAAAATCTTTAAATAATAATAATTCATCATCCATTATTATATGAGAATTAAGTAGTTTTTCTTTTATTAAATTAAATCTATTTTTTGTTAGACTTAAAAAGAAACCTTCTTTATCAAGTCTATTAACTCCAACATAATTAGAATCTTCACTTGCATTTAAAAAACCTAAAATATGTGTTCTTAAAAGCTCTAGCTTTGAGTATAAAATATCATTTTGAATATTTAAGTCATCAATTTGAGTATTAATTCCATCATTAACCATATTTCCTTCAACATCTTTTAGCATATATTTACCGCAAATTGATAAATTAAATGTTGAATCAATTGATTGAATAAATTGTTCTAATTCACTACTTGAACAAGGAGCTTTAATAAACTTGTAATTTTCCATAAAACTTACAACTTCTTTGATACTAAGTAGTGAATCATATAAATAATTTAACTCAAAAGGATGTAATCTGTTTAATTTAATTCTTCTTGTTAATCTTTCAATATCATAAATATTTGCTAACTCATGCTCAATAGGTGCATGATAATCAAATAATTCTTTTGATAATGCATATCTTCTTAATAACTCTTTTGGATCTTTAACAGGATGTGTTAGTCTCTCTTTTAAAAGTCTTTTTCCCATTGCAGTTGAAGTATTATTTATTAGTTTAATCAAACTTGGATTATGCGAGGTTTCAATTATATTTAATTGCTCAATTGCATTATTTCCTAAGTAAATATACTTACTAATATCAAGTTTTGAAGGAAGTGAAAGTTTTTGGATAATATTTGAGTCATGACCTATTACAAAATCTATTAAAACACAAAGTGATTCAGTACTTAAAGGAACTCTTTCCATATCTAAATGTTCAATTGCAGTTAATAAAGATTGAATATTAAATACATTTTTAAATAGTTCATTTTGATAAGAAATTTTTGGTCTAAAAGAAGCTATATGAAAAGTTTTTAGAGATAATTCTAAGTAATCAATTACCTCTTTTTGATTTATATTTTTATCAGCAAAGGTAATTACAACTTCATTTGTTTTATGCATATTCATATAATTGAATACCTCATCTAATGCAAAAAACTTATCTTCACTAGTTCCGTGAACTTCATTATAATAACACTTTCCAGTTGTTACATCAATAGCCGAATAACCTAATAAATAAATACCTCTTATTTGATCTATCAAAATAGAAGTGATATTATTTTCGTCTTGATTTAAAACAAAATCAAAATTTGTACCAGGACTTACAACTGTGTCTAAATATCTAGAGACATTAGGTGGAACACCTTTTTGTTTTATTAAAACTACTGTGTATTTTTGTTCAGAAATTATTCTTGCTAAGTGCTTTTCTAAAGAAATTGCAGGAACACCTGCCATAATAGGATTTGTAGGTGAATTTTCTAAAATGGTTTTATTTTTTCTAGTTAATTGAATATTTAAAAGTTCAGCAATTTCTTTTGCTTTTCCTATTTGTTCTTCATCATTATTAACTTCATAAACTTCAAAAAATGTTCCTATTTCCATAAGAACTACCGTATTTTTCCCATACTTTTTTTCAAATAATCTTTGTAATTTAAAATATGTAATTGTTAAAAGTGTTTTTTTATCACTTAAAATTTCAGCTACTTCTTCTCTCACTTTACTTTCTAACTCCAGTCCATTCTCTTAGTAAACTTCTTTCTTCTCTTGTTAAATCAGCTTCTTTATGTAACCAAATATATGTAGGTAGTGGCATTATTGCATATGCAGTTCTATATATACCTTTTAACTTTTTAGCTTTTTCTTCTTCTGTATAATTTTCCCATGTTGAAAAATTTAGCCATTTTCTTCCATTTTTAACATGTGAATTAATTGTCCAAGACATTGGAGCTATTTGAGAGTACCAAGGCCATTTAACTTCATTTGAATGGCAATCATAACATGATTTTTTCAAAATATTCATCACTTCTAATGGTGCTTTTATTTCGTCTTTTATTTCAACAGCAAAATTATTTTGTTCAAACCTAATAAACTGCATTAATAAAAATACAATTAAAAAAATTAATAATGTTCTTTTCATTTTCACTTACTTTGTCATTAAATTATACGGTCTTTTTAACTCTTCTATAAACATAGAAACAGAAATATTTCGTCCTTTTCTAAAGAACTCTTTTTTATCAAAAAAAACCAACATTGTAGGTATAGAAAATACCGTAAAATGACTTGTGATTTCTTTATGTATATCAGTTTGTACCTCGTAAGTTTCAAATAAAGGAAAATTGTTTTTAATTCCTTCTTCAATTTTAGGTTTAAGTACTTTACATACAGAACAATTTTCTCCTGAGAAATATATTAATACAGGATTACCTGTATTAATACTATTTAGTGCTTCTTGAAGGTTTTGTATTTGTTTCATTTTTATCTACTTTTTCTTCTTTATTTAAATTTACTTGATAAGACTGTTCTTTAAAAACATCTTCTTTTGATAAAGATACACCTTTCATATGTGTTAATGGGAAAGCAAAAGCAATTCCTTTACCACTTGTTGTAATATGTAAAGAATGAATTATTTGTTTTACAACATCATTCACTAAATATTTTGGAAGTAAGAATAATAATAAAGTATCATTAGCCTCAAATGATGTTCTATAAAAATTAGCCATTTCTTCAAGTCCTATTCCATCAGCTCTTAAAACAGTAACTCCAGAAGCTCCTGCTTTATGAGCAGCTTGGATTGCATCAAGTTTTTTATCAACAGGAACAATAACAACAACAGCTGAAAATTCTAAAGATAAAGAGTGTCTAGTACTTGAGCCATCAATATTAACAGTTGCTAACTCCATATTTTCTGCATCAGCTAAATTATCATGAAGTAAATCTTCTTCTTCAATTTGAGTATCTGATTTAACTCCAAACTTCTCAGTTAAAATTCCATATAACATTACAGTTATCATTGGGAAAAGTGATGCAAAAGCAATAAGACCAAAACCATCAATTAAAGGAGACCTACCTTCAATATTAGTTGCAAGTCCAATACCAAGAGCTGCTACTAAAGGAACCGTTACAGTTGAAGTTGTAACTCCACCTGAATCATATGCAATTGGAATAATATATTTTGGAGCGATAAATGTAAGAATAATTACAACTAAGTATCCCACAATAATATAATAGTGAATATGTCCACCATCAATAATTCTAAAAGCTCCTAAAGCAATACCAATAGCAACACCAACAGCCACAAATAATCTTAATGCAAAGTCATTGATTTTACCATCAGAAATATCTTTTGCTTTTTTAGCAATTGCCATAAGTGCAGGTTCTGCCATTGTAGTTGAAAATCCAATTGCAAAAGCAAAGGCATAAATAACAAAAACAGAATCTCTTTTAGTTAACTGATAAGCCATTGTCTCACCAAGTGAGAATAGACCCATTTCAAGTCCAAGAATAAATGCATATAAACCAATAATTACAAGACCAAAACCTAAAATAACTGTTTTAAGGTTTTGAATAGGTTTTTTTAATACTACGTATTGGAAGAAAAGAATAATTGCCATAATAGGAATAACATCTTTAATTACAGCTAATATTCCATATAAAACTGATTGAAAAGTTATATCAGTAGGAGAAGAAACTGTAGCTTGAACAATTACACTAGCAACATCTTTTGCATCAACTAAGTTATAAACTGCAATTCCATAAATTTGAACAAAAATCATTGGAGTTAAAGAAGCAAAAGCAATAAGACCAAAACCATCAATTACAGGATTTCTACCCTTAATATTTGATGCTAGTCCAATACCAAGAGCTGCAACTAAAGGCACTGTTACTGTAGAGGTTGTAACTCCACCTAAATCATATGATAGTCCAATAATTTCAGGAGGTGCAAAAAAAGTAATTGTTACAACAATTAAATATCCACTAATAATATAATAGTGAATAGCATGACCTTTTATAATTCTAAATACACCCAATAAAATAGCAAAACCAACAGAACCTGCTACTACAAACCTAAGGGTTGTTGCATCAATTCTACCACTTGAAATGGAAGCTGCTTTATCTGCAATTACAGCAAGGGCGGGTTCTGCTATAGTTGTACCAAAACCTATTAAAAAACCAAAAATTAAAATCCAGGTAGTCCATCCAGATTTTGCAAAATCTCTTGCTAATCCTTCTCCCACAGGAAAAACTCCAATTTCCAAACCTTGTAAAAATATTGCTAAACCAACACCTACAATAGCAAGTCCAATTGCAGTATTAACCCAGCCATCTGGAACAACTTGGATAATTGCTAGTTGGAAAAATAAAATCACAACAATAATTGGTATTAAATCCCTAAAAGATTCTTTTAAAAGTTTTAAAAAGAAGTTGAATTGCATCATATAACTATATGTCCTCCATGTTATGTTAAATTATTATTTATTTAACTAAATAGGCTAATTATAGTGTTTTTTAGATAAGAAGTTGATTTATGTCAAGTTATTATATGTAAAGCAGAACTTATCTGCTTTACGATTTTATATTTGGTGAGAAGTTTGTTTAGATAATCTTTCTTTTTGAGAAAGATAAGAATTTAAAGCACTTAAATATGCTTTTGCAGTTGCTAACATAGTATCAATACTTAAACCATGTCCAACAAATGCAGGTGATTCATCATCAAAAGAAACTCTAGTTGTAACTTTAGCTAATGCATCTTTACCTTCAGATACTGAAGTAACTTTATAATCTTTAAGCTCTCCATTGTAACCTGTTAATCTATCAATAGTTTTAAAGATTGCATCCATAGTACCATCACCAATAGCGGCATCTCTCATAATTTGATCTTGGAATTTAATAGCAACTGCAGCAGTTGGAACTCCATTTGAACAATCAGAAATTTGTAATGCATCTAACTCATAAGTTTTATCTTGATTTAATGCTTCATCAGTAATTAACATTCTAATATCATCATCACCAATATCTTTTTTCTTATCAGCTAATAATTTAAATCTCTCAAAAGCAG
>CALKDR010000072.1 GCA_938084175.1 uncultured Campylobacterales bacterium | reverse complement strand
AAAAGAAAAGGAAAATAAATGAATATAAAATTATCAAATAAAGAGTTAAATAAAATAAACAGTGATATAGAATTAATAGTAGTAAAAGATTTAAAAAAACTTGAAAAAAAAGAGCAAAAGCTTTTAAAAAAAGTATCTTTTGACACAAAAGCTTTTGATACATATTTTCATGCACAAGAAAATAAATTTTTTGTAGCTTGTTCAAAACTAAAAAAAGAAGATTTAAAACTATGTTTTAGTTCTGCTATTAGAAGTATCAAAAAATTAAATATAAAAAGTATTAAGTTTGATTTAATTCAAAATGATAAAGAGTTAAAAATAGATGAGCTTGTAGAGGGTTTAGTTCTAGGAGAGTATGAATTTACAAAGTATAAATCAAATTCTAAAAAAGCTAAAAAACTTCAAATTACTATTTGTACTACAAATTCTAAAAAAGAAGAAGAAAAACTAGAAAAAGAATTAGCTAATGCCTTAGCAATTACTTCAAGTGTTAACATGGTTAGAAGTATTATTAACACTCCTCCTGAAGATTATTTCCCTGATACAATGGCAAATGATGCAAAAAATATAGCAAGCCAAAATGATTTAACTTGTATTATTCATGGAGAAGATTATTTACAGACAAATGGAATGAATGCAATGTTTAATGTAGGACGAGCTTCAAGACATGAATCAAAGCTTATACACCTAGCTTATAAGCCAAAAGAGCCAAAAGGTAAGATTGTACTAGTTGGAAAAGGTTTAACGTATGACAGCGGTGGTTTAAGCTTAAAATCTGGTGCTGGTATGGTTTCTATGAAATGTGATAAAGGTGGTGGTTCTGCTGTTTTAGGAATTATGAATACTTTAAAAGCACTTTCTTGTGAATATGAAGTTCATGGAATCATAGGTGCTGTTGAAAATATGATTGGCGGAGATGCTTATAAACCTGATGATGTTCTAGTTGCAAAAAATGGTAAAACAATAGAAGTTAGAAACACAGATGCCGAAGGTAGACTAGTTCTTGCAGATTGTTTATGTTATGCACAAGATGAGATTAAAGATATTGATTATATTTTTGATTATGCAACACTTACTGGTGCTTGTATAGTTGCACTTGGAAATGAAACAATTGGAACAATGGGACATAGTGATAAATTAAAAGCAAAAATGCAAAAAGCAGCAGACTCTTCTGGAGAGTTAATTGGAATATTACCTTTTAACAGATACTTACCAAAACAATTAAAAAGTGGAATTGCTGATATTGTAAACTCAACTGCTTCAAGAGCGGCTGGTTCAATTACAGCAGGATTATTTTTAGATAATTTTGTAAAAAAAGAGAATAAGAAAAAATGGCTACATTTAGACATAGCAGGTGCTGCTTATTCTGAATCACCATGGGGATATAACTCATTTGGTGGAACTGGAGCTGGGGTTAGATTAACATTAGACTTTATAAAAAACTTAGATAAATAGTAGGAATACCTACTATTTATTTTCTTTTTTTTGCTCGAGTTTTTGAAACTCTTTTTTGATTTATTTTGAAATTATAGTTTAAATATTTTTTTATCATTAACTCTGATACATCATACATCTCATCAATGTTAGTTTTAACTTTCCAAGTATTCTCATTATCTGTGTTTGCAATATTTTTTTTAAGTTCTAAATTGTTTTTATTATATATTTTTAATATTGTTTCAATTGGAAAGTTATCTATTACAGGATAAAGATTTAAGGATTTACCATGTTCTTTTTTATAATTATAAATTAAAGAAAAAGCTAATAGTTCAGGAATCCACATAGAGCCTTTTTGTAGTTTTGTAGAAAAAATCGCAGTTATATATTTATAATAAACTTTCATAGGCTCTAAATTTCTTTTTATTCTATTATTTAATTCAGATTGATTTGTATTTTTGAATAAATTTACTAATGTATCTCTATGTATAATATTCGAATCTAAGTAATTTTTTAAACTCTGGACACTTTTATTTATAAGGTTTATATCACTTTTACTAGATTTTATAAGCATAGGATTTGACTCATCAGAAAATTCAAGCTTTTCAAAATCATTTAATAAAGTATGAACTACTAAAAGTAGTGTATCTATTTTTAATTTTTGTAAATTTATACCTTCACATTGTTTAAGTACTAATTTAAATTGACCTTCATTATTCATTATATTCCTATTTATAAAAAGCTTGATACATTGTAATAGTTTTATAAATTAAATTCTTCTTATTTATTGCTATAGTAGTATTCCATTATTGTCATTTTATTGGTTTATTTGTGCTACTATATTTTTATGAAAAAAGAAACACTTGAAAAAAGAACTAAAATTGCCAACAATATTTTGTATTACATATACACTCACATTGAAATTCATATTGATTTAGAAGAATTAAGTATTGATTTAAAAATTAGTAAATTTTATATGCATCGTATTTTTAAAGAAGTATTCGGACGGAATATTTATGAAAGTATTAAATCAATTAGATTACAAAAAGCATCTAATTTACTTTTAACCAACAAATATTCAACTATTTCAAATGTAGCAAATATGTGTGGGTATTCATCACAATCTTCATTTATAAAAATATTTAAAGAAAGATTTGGTCAAACTCCAAAGCAATGGAGAAAAGGTGGATATAAAGAGTATTCAAACAAGATATTAGAACAATTAGAAATAGCGAAAAATTCAACTGCCGATTTTTCTAATATAGTACCTAGTATTGTAAAGATGCCTGCAATGAAAAGTTTTTATATTCGTAACAAAGGTTATACTACAAATATTAAAGAAACTTGGCAAAAGCTTCAAACCTGGGTTTTAATCAATGAAATTAAATCTTATAAGCAAATAGCATTATTTCATGATAACCCTACAATCACACCTTTAAATGAGTGTCAATATATTGCTTGTATAGTTCCTTCACAAAGTGAAGAGATAAATAGTGATAGGCTCCCATCTTTTAATATTGCAAGTGGTGTTTATGCAAAATTTGATTTAGAAGGGAAAAAAGGAGATATTTTAAAATTTATTCATTGGGTTTATCATGAATGGCTTCCTCAAAGTGAGTATGAAACAACAACAAAACCATCATATACTGTTTATAAAAAGAATAATCATCTAAGCCAAGATGATAATTTTGATATTAGTTTTTATGTTTCGATAAATTTTTAGAGTATTTGTAAAGTAGAAAGACTTAATTAGGTCTTTCTACCATATATCCACTTCCTCTAATATTTTTTATAAAGTCTTCTTTTAATACTTTTTTTACACGATTTACTTCAGCACGAATTGT
>CALKDR010000071.1 GCA_938084175.1 uncultured Campylobacterales bacterium | reverse complement strand
ATCTTTTAACTACATTTAGTGCTGTGTCAATATTTTTTGTAAATATTGCTGCTTGAAAAGAGACGTCTAAGGAATTTGCTCTTTTAATTGCTTCATCTATATTTGAATAAGAATAAAGACAAACAACTGGTCCAAATATTTCTTTTGTTGAAACTAAAGCATCATCAGAAGGATTAAGAATAACAGTTGGTTCATAACAAGAATTATTTATTCTTTTTCCTCCTGTTAATATTTTTCCTCCTTTAATAACCGCTTCATTTACCCATTCCTCAACTCTATTAACTTCTTCATTATTAATTAATGGACCGATTTCTGTTTTTGCATCTAACTGATTACCTACAACAAGTTTTTCGACACCTTCAACTAGTTTTGTACAAACTTTCTGCAGTATACTTTCATGAACATAAACTCTTTGAACTGAAACACAAACTTGTCCTGCATGATAAAAACCGCCTTTTGTTAAATCAGGTATTAGCTCATCTATATCTGCGTCTTTTTCTACAATTACAGGTGCAACTCCGCCATGCTCTAAAGCTACTCTTGTTCCCTTGGCTACTTTTGAGTTTAGATACCATCCAATATTTGCTGAACCTATGAATGTTAAGAAGTTAATTTTTGGACTTGAAGCTAATAATTCACTAGCTTTTCTATCACAAACAACAACTTGTGCCCAACCTTTTGGTAAGCCAGCTTCTTTTAAAATCTCTATTAATCTTATTGCAGACATTGGTGTTTGCGTTGCTGGTTTTATTATCACTGAACATCCAACTGCTAAAGCTGGTATTACTTGATGAACTGCTAAATTAAAAGGATGATTAAAAGCTGAAATTGCCGCAACTACTCCTATTGGTTCTTTGAAAGTATATGCCATTCTATTAGCAGAACTAATTGTATGTCCCATAGCAATTTCTTTTCCCTCATATGTTCCTAAATGCTCGATTGCCAACTTAACACCATTAATTGCTCTTTGTATTTCTACTTTTGAGTCTATATATGGCTTCCCACCTTCACTTGCACAAAGAATAGTTAACTCTTCAATTTGTGAACTCATGATTTTTACAACTTTTTCTAATATTTCTATTCTTTTATATTTTGGTAAATGATTTTTGAAATCTAAAAAAGTACTACTAGCTAAAGCAATAGCATCTTGTACTTCATTATTTGTATTAAAAGCTACCTTTCCAATTAAACTGTCATCAAATGGTGATTTTACATCTATTAAATTCATTATCATTCCTAAATTAAAATTTATTAAATATTAGCAGAGAATTGTATATATTATATTTAATGAGAATTGTTATTTTGAAATTTTGTTAAAATATATTTCTATCTTAATCTATATCCAAGTCCAGAAATATTAACAATATATTCACTTCCAAGTTTTTTTCTTAAATCTCTTACTACACTTCTTATTGCAGATAGACTCATAGATTTACTTCCCCATACTTGATGCTCTATTTCTTCATAACTTACTGTTTTATTAAAGTCTTTACTTAGTAGTTTTAGAAGGTTTATTTCTTTTTTATTTAGATGAAGGATCTCATCATTTCTAATTAGCTCACTATTATCAAAATCTATTTTTGTACTTTCATTTAATAAAACTATTTGAGGAAGTTGTGCATCTACTTTTTTTAAAAAAGCTTCAAATGCTTTAAAAAGTTCATCTTCTGTTACTGGTTTTATGATGTACCTATCAATACCTTTATGGATTGCTTTTACTAAAAGGTCTGTATCTGTATGTGCTGATACTATCATTGTATAAGAGTTTGGTGAGTGTTTTTTAATTTCTTCAAGTAATTCAAAACCGCCCATATTTGGCATTTTTAAATCAGTCATTACAATATCAGGAAGAAAAGCTTCATATTTATCAAGTCCATCATATCCATCAATTGCAGTATAAACATCTTTAAAAAAGAACTTTAATATAGAGGCTATATTTTCTCTTATTATAGTTTCATCTTCAACTAATAGTATTGTTTTAGTTTTTAGTCTTTGAACAATTTGCATTATCTTCCTTTTTAATACTAGGCATTGAGATTATAAAATTTGCACCCTCTTTTGTATTTGTTACTTGTAAAGTACCTTTCATATGTTTTTCAATTATCTCTTTTGATATGTAAAGCCCAATACCAGTTCCGTGATGTTCTTTTGTTGTAAAGTATGGTTCAAAGATTCTGTTGATATACTTGTCTTCAATACCACCTGCATTATCTTTTATTTCACAAAATATATTTGTTTCATTATTTGATAAATATATTTCTATTTTAGGATTGTTAATATTTCTTTCAAGTAATACATATTTTGCATTAGAAATAATATTTAATACAACTTGAGAAAACTCACTTGCATATCCAAATGCTTGTATTTGTTTGTTATTATAAATTTGAAGATTTATATTATCATTTTCCAAAGATGCTTTTAAAATCTTATATGCTTTTTTAACCTCATCTTTTAAATCAAAGTACTCTTTTTCTTTTCCTGGTTTAAAAAATGTTCTAAAATCATCAATAGTTTGTGACATATATTTCAACTGTTCATTCGCTTCTTTCATTCTATCATCTAAAAAATCTTTATCAACACCTTGAGAAATTGCTGTCCATTTTATATTCATCATAATAGCACTTACTGCACTAATAGGTTGTCTCCATTGATGTGCTATATTTCCTATCATTTCACCCAAAGCTGCTAGTTTTGATTGTTGTATTAAAAGATTTTCTTTTTCTCTTTGTTTATTTACTTCTTCTTTTACTTTTTTGTGTAATGTTTTATTAAAAGTATCAAGCTCCTTTACTTTTAATTCTAATGATTCATTTAATCTTGAAATTTTTTCTTCATCTTTTCTTTTCATATTTAGATAAATTAAAAAACTAATTAAAACTCCAACAGCCACAAGAATTAAATAAGTAATAGTTTGTTCTTTATCTTTATTTATCTTTTCTAGTTGTTCATACTCTTGCTTTACATCAAAACTTACACTAATACCACCTCTAATATCTCCTACTTTATAACCTTGATGAGAATGACATTTTAAACAGCTTTGTTCAGTTTTTAAAGCTCCCATAAATTTAAATTGATTATTTTCAATTTTCCAGTAATATGGAACTTCAATATTTTCATCAAAATAGTTTAATATCTTTTTCTCATCTTTATTTGGGGCATTGTTTTTATTAATTAGTTTATTACTTGTTATTTTTAATGTAAAACCATCTCTTGTACTTGCTATATCAGATATTTGTCTTGTCATGAAAGCTGGATTTACCCAAACTAAAGTTTCACCATTTTCTGATTTTATTGAGTTAGGATTCAAATAAGGATTAGGTTTTAACTCTTCACTTTTAATATACACACCATCATATTGTGCATTCCAATGTCTCATATCAACTATTAAATCAAAAATTGCAACAGCTTTGTTTTTAAGTGAGTTTTCTAATAAGTCTTCTTGTATTTTATATGAATCTTTTATTGTATTTCCTATTATAAAAAACAAGCTAAGAAGGAGAAATAAGAAAATGAAGATAAAAATAATAGTTTTTTTAATAAGTACTCTTTTTTATTCATATTATAAATGATAATGATTACTTTATATTTATTTGATTGATTATTTTTTATACAGACAAATTAAATTTTCACATTTTTTTCCTCACTTTCTTTGTTTTAATACTCTCATGTGATTGAAACAGATGTTTTTTATCAAAAATCAAACTACAAAAAAAGGAAATAACATGGCTTATTTAGAACCCTCAGAATTTGTTACCAAGATGGTTGATTCAGGTGAATCAAAAGTTTACATGTCTACAAAAGATACATTAATTAGAGCATATATGGCTGGAGCAGTTTTAGCTTTAGCTGCAGTATTTGCAATTACAGTTGCAATGAAATCAGGATCTCCGATCTTAGGAGCTGCTTTATTCCCTATTGGGTTTATTATGTTGTACTTAATGAAATTTGACTTATTAACTGGTGTATTTATGTTAGTACCATTAGCATGGATTGATAAAAGACTAGGTGTTACAACAAATCAAGTTTTAAGAAACTGGGGATTAGTTGCTCTTGGTAACTTTGGTGGTGCTTTTTCTGTTGCTGTTATGATGGCTTTTATCTTTACTTACGGATTTAATACAGACGGTGGTGCAATTGCTGCAAAAGTTGCTGCTATTGGTGAAGCTAGAACATTAGGTTATGCTGCACATGGAGTGGATGGTTGGTTAACTGTATTTATACGAGCTATGTTATGTAACTGGATGGTATCTATGGGTGTTGTGGGAGCAATGGTTTCTACATCTGTTTCAGGTAAATTCTTAGCAATGTGGATGCCAATTATGCTGTTCTTCTTTATGGGATTTGAACACTCGATTGTAAATATGTTTTTATTCCCATTCTCTTTAATCATGGGTGGAGATTTTACTATTGCTGATTACTTATTATGGAATGAATTACCAGTTGCTTTAGGTAACTTATTTGGTGGTTTATTATTTGTTGGTTTACCATTATATTATACACATGTTAGAACAAATGCAAAAAGAGAATTATAAAATAGAACTATAGGATTAATTCCTATAGTTCTTTTAAATAAAGGATTTTTAATGACTAAAATAGAAATGACAGAAGAAATAATAATTGCAAAAAAAGACTTAGGTTTATCATGGGAAGATATAGCTTCAAAAGTAGATATCTCACCAGTATTTTTAACATCTGCATGTTTGGGAATGAATAGTTTATTAAAAGACCAAGCAAAAAAAGTATGTAAGGTTTTAAACTTAGATAAAAAAGTTGCAAATACTTTACAAGAGTTTCCACATAAAACTTGGGAAAAGACAATTCCAACAGATCCAGTTATTTATAGATTTTATGAAATTGTAGGCGTTTATGGAGATACAATTAAAGAACTTATTGGTGAAAAATTCGGTGATGGGATTATGAGTGCTATTGATTTTTCAATGGATATTGATAAAGAAAAGAATCCAAAAGGTGATAGAGTTGTTATCAAAATGAATGGTAAATTTTTACCATATAAGTCTTGGTAAATCTATTTAAATATGCCAAATAAATTAGAAATACAAATAGGTCAATATTCTAATAAAGGACGTAAGCAAATCAATCAAGATTTCCACGATACTAGAATTCCTAAAGAACCACAACTTACTAATAAAGGAATAGCAATTGCAATTGCTGATGGTATTAGTAGTAGTGAAGTAAGTGGTGAAGCTAGTAAAGTGAGCGTTACTTCTTTCTTAGAAGATTACTTTTGTACAAGTGAATCATGGAGCGTTAAAAAATCAGCTTCAAGTGTATTAAAAGCTACTAATTCATGGTTACATTCAAAAAACTGGAAAAATAAATATCATTTAGACAAAGATAGAGGTTATGTTTGTACCTTTACTGCTTTAATTTTAAAATCTAATACTGCACATATTTTACATATAGGTGATTCTAGAGTTTATAGGCTAAGAGAAAAAAAACTAGAACTTTTGACAATTGATCATAGAGTTTGGGTAGGTGAAGGTAAGAGTTATCTAAGCCGAGCTATGGGAATTGATTCTATTCTTAATCCTGATTATGAAACTTTTGAGATACAAAAAGATGATATTTTTTTACTTATGACTGATGGAGTTTATGAGTTTCTAGAAGAAGAGTTTATGAAAAAAACTTTTGAAGAAGAAATAAATGATTTTGATATAACAGCTAAGTATCTAATAGACACAGCACTTCAAAATGGAAGTGGCGATAATTTAACAATTCAAATAGCAAAAATCACTAATGTTCCAAGCAAAAATATTGAAGAGATTCATAAGCAACTAACAAGTAGACCAATACCTCCTATTCTTGAAGCTAGAATGGATTTTGATGGTTATGAGATATTAAGAGAGTTAAGTCATACAAGTAGAAGCCATGTTTATCTAGCTTTAGATAAGCAAACAGAGGAACAAGTTGTTATTAAAACTCCGTCTGTTGATTTAAAAGATGATAAAGCATATCTAGAACGTTTTTTAATGGAAGAATGGATTTCAAGAAGAATAAACCATGAAAATGTAGCAAAAGCATATTTACAAAATAGAAAAAGAAACTACTTATACAATGTTAGTGAGTATATTCCAGGCCAAACTCTAAGCCAATGGCTAATTGATAATCCAAATGAAAAACTTGAAGTAAAAAGAGAAATTATCAAACAAATTGCAAAAGGTTTAAATGCTTTTCATAAACAAGAAATGGTACATCAAGATTTAAGAACTGAAAATATTATGATTGACAATCAAGGTACTGTAAAAATAATAGATTTTGGAGCTACAAAAGTTAAAGGTATTTTAGAAACAAATAATATGCTTGAACAAGAAAATCTTCTTGGCACTGCTTTGTATTCTGCACCAGAATATTTTATTGGGAAAGAAGGTACTTCAAAATCTGATATCTTTTCCCTTGGAATAATAACTTATGAAATGCTAAGTCAAGAGTTTCCTTATGGAACAAATATTGCAAGATGCAGAAGTAAATCTGCACAAAATAGACTAAAATATAAAAGTTTATACCCAAAATTTCCTATTTGGATTGATGAATCATTGAAAAAAGCACTGCAGGTAAATCCTGAGAAAAGATATGATGAGGTATCTGAATTTATTTATGACTTAGAAAACCCAAACAAGAAGTTCATAAATAAAAAACCTGTAGCTTTAATTCAAAGAAATCCACTTTTATTTTGGCAAAGCTCTACATTAATACTTTTTTTACTTGTAATTATTTTACTATTTAAATAATATACAAAAAGAAAAAACTGTTTACTAATTAATCAATACATGTATAAAATTTGTTATTTATAACTGTATAATATAAAAAAATATGCAGGATTAAAATGAAAGAATATATAGAAACCTATAAGCAACACCAAGAAGAAATTGAATTTTTTATTCAAGAAAGTATAAAAAATTTAGGTGATTTATCAACGCATAAAAAAGATGATTTTGAGAAGTTATTTAATCTTTTCCCATCTTTAGAACTTATTTATTTTACAAATAAACAAACAAAGATTCAATTATCATCAAATTACTATAGAAATAAACAAGATGCAGATGCAAAAGGTAAAAATAGATCCTATTTAATTTCAAAGCTTGAATTCAAAGAAGATAATATTGCTTTTTCAAAACCTTATATTAGTTCAGCTACAAGAAGTACTTGTATAACAGTAACTATAAAAGAGAATGATGAAATTATATTTTTAGATTTTAGACTTGAAATATTACTTGAAAAATTAAATCTAATAGAATTAAATAAACCCTTTCATAAATTAACAAAAGCCTTTTATATCCTTGCTGGTTTTTCTATGATTTTATTATCAATAATGACAATTGCTTACTCATTATATGAGTTCGTTTATTACATATTTATGGAAACAACATTAAATTTAGAAATGATTTTTAAACCAATAATTGCACTAACCTTGAGTATTGCAATATTTGATTTAGCTAAAACCATACTAGAACAAGAAGTGTTCTTTAAATCCTATTCTAAAAACTCAAGAGTTGAGACAAAAATATTAACAAAGTTTTTAAGTACTATTATTATTGCTTTATCTATTGAAGCACTTATTGTAGTGTTTAAAATTGCACTTAATGACTATGATAAAATGATAAATGCCTTCTATTTAATTGCAGGTATTTCATTGATTTTAGTTTCACTTACAGCTTTTATTCATTTTTCAAACAAGAAAAACAAATAACAAAGCTTAAAAGCTAATCTTCATCTTCAATAGGTATTGAGATGAAGAATTCTGCTCCTTTATAAGTGTTTTTCTCTATAATAGTCTCTTTGTTACAAACACTTATTTCCCCTTTTAAATGCTTAAAAATGATTTCTTCACTCATATATAAACCAATACCTGTACCTTGACTTTGATGCTTAGTAGTAAAGTATGGTTCAAAAATTCTATCTATAATATCATCAGAAATTCCACCTGCATTATCTTTTATTTTAATAATCATATTTTGATTATCTTTATATAAGTCTATAAAAATAGATCTATTCTTATTATCTTCAGATTTTATCAATTCATCTTTAGCATTATTTAGAACATTTATTATCACTTGAATTAATTCATTTTCATAAGTAGATATTTTTAACTCTTCAATATTTTTTATTATATGAATATTTTTACTTTTAAATTCTGAAGCTAATAACTTAAAAACCTTTTGAAATAACTCAATTGAAGAAATTGTAGCTCTATTTTTATTAGGTGTAAAAAAGTATCTAAAGTCATCGATTGTATTTGATAAATAATTTGCAGTTTCTATAATAGAGTTTAATGATGCATCATGGTCTTTATCATCTAATAAATCTAGCTCTTTTCTAAGTTTTATACCAGATGCAGCACTTGTAATTAAAGATAAAGGTTGTCTCCATTGATGAGCAATATTTCCAATCATTTCTCCCATTGCAGCCATTTTACTTTGTTGAAATAAGATTTTATTTTTTTTATAATTTTTTAATACTTCATTATCAACAGTCTGTTTTAAAGAACTATTTAAGTCAGATAGTTCATTTTTATTTTTATTCAACTTAATATAAAGCTTTTTTAATTCATTAGAATACAAATAATAACTAAGAATAAAAAGAATCATTCCTAAGAGAATTAAAAACAAGCCTAAATATAAAAATGCATTTTGTCTATATTCTTTTATATATTTGATATCAATTTCATCTATATCTTTAAAAGATAAAAAACTAGCTAGTTTTTCATCTCCATAAATTATTGGAGTATTTATTATTAAATAGCTATCTTCAACAATGAAATTTTCTTGATTAATAAATCTATTTATATCTTTTTTTTCTAAATATTTTAACACTCTTTTATCAACTGAGAGATTTGCTATATAATGGTTTTGAAGAAAGATATTTGTAAAGGCATTTTCTTTTAATTGTTTTGTAAATCTTTCTTCTACAACAATAATTGGTTCGATTTCATCACTAATTCTTAAACCTCTAGAAATTGAATTAAAATGAGTAATTGACTCAATTATTCCAATGAATTTATTATTTTCAAAAATTGGAACCATTGCTTTAAAAGACATATCGTATCTTCCAACACTAATAGTATTTTTGATTTTAGGGTTTTTTACCATTTCTACAATATCTTTTCTAACTTTATAAAGTTTGTCATTTTTTTTATCAGACCAACTACGATATAAACTGATTCCTTTAGCATCAAGTACTTGAAACCATACATTTTTAAACTCGGTTTCTTCTCTTAAAATAAGAGATAAATCATTTAGGTTTATATTTTTTATCTTTTTATTTAAAACGTCTAATACATTATTATTTGAAGATAATGTTATTGTTAAAGCAAGTGTTGCATTTTTCTTTTTTTTGATTATTGATTGAATTTTATCATTAATATTAAGAGAAATAAGTGACTGTTTTTCTAATAACAATTCATTCTCTTTTTTTGAAAGAAAATTACTTGTCATTAAAATTGCAATTATTGAGATAATAGTAAAACTAATTATTGTTGTAATTCTGAACAAATTGATTTTCATTTTTTCTGCTTTTATGTTATTTTTTTATTATTACATAAAATACATAAATAAATAATTGAGAAAAAGATTAGAATAAATTTTAATCAAATGGTTATTTTCTAAACAGTTTTTAGAAATTATCTTAATTATATACTGTATAATTCAATCGTATAATTTATTTCTGTATAATTAATTTATACTAAAGAAGGTTAAAAAATATGCAAGACTTTATAGCACAAGATGAAATTTCAAAAGAGATATTAAATTCAGCAAAGTTATTACAAGCTGTTAACGTACACGCCTTAATTTTAGGAAGTCCTGGCGTTGGGAAAAAATCTCTTGCACAATATATATTACCTAATTCAAAGGTTTATAACGCAAAAATTCTACAACAAGATATTCAAGATGACGTGATAAACTTGCAAAATGATGCGATAATTATTGATAAAATTCATGAAATAACAAATCTTGACCTTTTTTTAAATTGGTTAAATGTTAATGACATAAGAATAATTGCGATATCAGATAATGATAGAATAAACCAAAAATTAAAAGACATTTTTTCTATAAACCTTGAAGTTCCAGATCTTCATAAAAGAGAACTTGATACAAAAGCTTTAATTCACAAGTTTTCAATTGAAGCTTCTAAAACATTAGATATGGAAATGATTTCTACTTCAAAACTAATTACAAATATTACAAATAATACACATTCACTTAGAAAATCTATTTACTTTTCATATCTTTTTGAAACTATTGGTGAGGAAGAAATATTAATGTTTTTAGAGAAATATTTAGGTGAAAACTTAGGGGAAGAAAACGCATATAAGAATCTTCTATATTTATTTGAAGTTCCATTAATAAAAGCATCAACAAAAAAATATAAATCTCAAGTGCAAGTTTCTAAACATTTAGGACTAAATAGAATAACACTTAGAAAAAAACTAGAAATACATAAAGACCTATTATGAATGATTTAAATATACAAATAGAGGAATTGATTTCACAAAATGCAAATGATTTTGAGATATCAAAAGTTTTTAAAAATTATTTTAAAAATTATGTAGCTTCTATTGATACAACGCTTGAAACAACAGGTGGAAAAGATTTCTTTGTAAAACATACAAAGCATACTGATAAATTTCTAATCTTACTTTATAAATATATTTTACGAAAAAACTTTGGTTCATACCAACCAATGAGTTCATCAATTCCTATTAGTTTAGTAGCATTAGGCTCTTATGGTAGACAGCAACTTTGTATTTATTCTGATATTGATATTATGATTTTATATGAAGATATAAAAGGTTATAACTTAAAAGAAATCATGGAAGAGTTTATTACTTTAGCTTGGGATTGTGGATTAAAACTAGGATCTAGAGTCCATGAATTAAAAGAAGTGGCTTTAAGTGTTGAAGAAGATATAACAATAAAAAGTTCTATTCTAGAATCAAGACTAATTTTTGGTTCTAAGTATCTATGGTATGGATATGAAAATGTATTAAATCTTATTAGAAAAACAAAACAAAAAGAGTTTATACTAGAAAAACTAGAAGAACATAAACAAAGATTATTAAAATATCCATTAAAAATGGAACCTAATATCAAAGATGGATATGGGGGAATGAGAGAGTCTAATATGATGTATTGGATAGCAAATATTCTTTATGGAACTTCTGATACAAAAACTTTGATAGGTATTGAATATACAGAAGAAGAATATAGAAAATATAGACAATCATTAGAGTATATTTTTCAAGTAAGAAATGCACTACACAATATTGCAAGAAAGAAACTAGACCAAGTTACTTTTGACATCTTGCCTGAATTAAGTACAAAACTAGGCTTTAAAAACACACCTCGGCATACAAAAGATAGACAATGTATGGCAAAACTATTAACTTGTTTACATATTATTCATAGTTTTACAGCAACTATGATTAAAAAATTTACAAGAAAAGTGATATTTAAATCTGAAAATATCACCTTATTAAAAGACTTTAGATACAAAAAAAATCTTTATATAGTAGATAACACTTTATATACATCATTTAATGCAAAACCAAAAAGTTTAAATAACTTACTAAAAGAACTTATTGATTTACCTGCAACTGTTACTAGATTTGATAGATCATATATTTATTATGCAAGTAGAGCTAAACGACCTAACACGCAATCTAAAGAACTAAGAAAAAATATTAAAGCAATGTTATTTAAAAAAGCTTTATATCCAATAATTAAACTCATTTACAATGCAGGACTATTTCAAGCAATTTTACCAAATACAAAAAAGATTATTGACCAGCCTCAATTTGATGGTTATCATCAACATCCTGTTGATGTACATTCAATTAAAACTTTAAAATTTGCAGAGAATATTAAAGACCCTTATATCCAAAAGATTTTTGATTCTTTAACAAAGCAACAAAAAACTATTACAAAATTAGTTGCACTACTTCATGATATAGGGAAAGGAAGACCTACTGATCATCATATAGTTGGTGAAAAACTATTTAAAAGTATGGGTATTTCTTTTGGCTTTGATGAAGAACATATAAAAATTGGTGCAAGACTTGTTAGATACCATAATATGATGTCTTATATATCTACACATGAAGATATTTATTCTGAAAAAACTATTCTTAACTTTACAGGATTAGTAAAATCTGAACTTGCATTAAAAATGTTATATGTAGTTACATACTGTGATATTTCTGCTGTTGGGACAAATATCTACAGCTCTTCAATGGCTTCACTTTTAAAGCAGTTATATACGCAATCTTTACCTGCTTTTGAAAATGAGGATTTATTAAATGAAAGTTCTAGAAGAGTTGCAAAACAAAATGCAATTAAAAACCTAAAAAGATATAAAGAACTTCCAAATTTAGTTAAAAAGAAAATAATGTATATT
Source organism: uncultured Campylobacterales bacterium (assembly GCA_938084175.1). Taxonomy (GTDB): domain Bacteria; phylum Campylobacterota; class Campylobacteria; order Campylobacterales; family Arcobacteraceae; genus Poseidonibacter. Next base: position 12,222 of record CALKDR010000071.1, on the reverse strand, counting down.
TCTTCGAACCAAATATTCTTAATTTTAAAAGCTGAAGATATCTTAGATATTGCAATAAAAGCAAAAGATGTAGAAAATTATATTTATAAAATAATGAATGAAAATCATCTTACAATTAGAATAATTAGAAAAGCAGCATTAAATCTTGGATATCTACTTGGGAAACTAGAGTTTTTAAATATAGCTTCTATGAATATATATAAACTTTATGATGATAAAAAAGCCTTTTATATTTCATTTACAGAAAAAGTTGATGATGAAGATTTACCTTTTATAGAAGAGGTTATTAAAAGCTCATTTGATATGTCAAAAACAACAAACTTAATGACACCTGTAATCAAGAAAGAAAACATAAAAGTTAATTGTAATCATACTGCTTATTTAGCATCAATGAGTATTGTTGCTAAAGATCAAAAAGGTTTATTTGCTTATATTGCAAAAATCTTTGATGATTTTAATATTGAAATTGAAAGTGCTAAACTAAATACAATTAAGGGTTATGCAAAAGATTTATTTTTAATTGAAAAAAATGGTAATTTTTGTACAAAACAAGATGAAATTATTAACTTAATCTCTCTTGAAAATAAAGCAGATTAATCTGCTTTATTTTTTACTTCTCTAAACTTATTTATTGAATCTAATGAAAACACAAGCAAAGCTATCCAAATCAGACAGAATGTAATCATTTTATTAAAATTAAACTCTTCGTCATAAACAAACACCGCAAGTAAAAAAGCACATGTAGGTCCAATATATTGTAAGAAGCCTAATGTTGTAAGTTTTATTCTTCTAGCTGCTCCATTAAATAATAAAAGAGGAGTAATAGTAATAATTCCTCCAAGAGTTAACATAATATTAATATAATCACTTGTATTTAAAAATGAGATAGAATCGTTTGTATAAAGATAATAAATTCCCATTAATGCAAAAGGCATCATAATTAATGTTTCTACAAATAAGCCTACAATAGAACCTACATTAATCTTTTTTCTTATCATTCCATAAAAAGCAAAAGAAAAGGCAAGAGTTAAAGAAACTAAAGGTATTGAGCCCAATGTAATAATTTGATATAAAACAGCTATAAAAGCTATAAATATAGCAATATATTGTTTTTTACTCATTCTCTCTTGGAAGAATAAATAGCCTAAAAATATACTAACAAGAGGATTAATATAATAGCCAAGTGCCGTTTCCATAATTTTATTATTTGTAACTGCCCAAATAAAAACAAGCCAATTTATTGTGATAAAAAGTGTTGAAAAAGCTAAGTACATTAATTTCTTTTTATCTTTGATAAGTACTTTATAAGCTGTGATTTCTTTTGTAATGAATAATAAAGGAATAAGAATTATAAAAGACCATATAATTCTATGTATTAATACCTCTAAAGGTTGAACACTTGAAACCTCTTTAAAATAAATAGGAGCAATAGCTCCCCAAAATAAAAATGCTAATACGGCATAGATTTGACCTAATTTATTTTCACTCAATACATTTCTTTTTTAACATTAATTATTTTGCCTTTACTTCATCTTTACCAATAAACTCTTTTTCATTAGCATTTGATACTACTTGTGTTTGTTGATCAAGTTGAGTTACTGCTGTATTTATTTGCTCAATTCCAATTAAATGATATAATCGCAAAATTTTCTTCCATTGCAATCAGTCGTGCTGATTCTTATTCACTTTTTCCAAAATTAAACATACCTTCTCTCCACTATAAAATAATATAATTATATACACTATCATAGCAAAATAATAAACATATACCTATCTTTAACATATTTATTTATGTTAATAATATTTAATATCTTTAAAGATTAAATTTATTATGACAAAGCCATATTTTATAAGCTCTTTTTAGATACTATCCAAATAAAAAGGATTTAAATGGAATTTGATTTATATATAAGCTTTTTAAGCTTTTTCTTTACCGCACTTGCTTTAGTTATAGTTTTTCTTTATTTATATGCAATTGTTACACCTTACGATGATTATCAGTTAATTTTTGAAGGTAATAATATTGCAGCAGCATTAGGATTTGGGGGAGCTATTATTGGTGTTTCTATTCCTCTTTATAGTGCACTTGTTCACTCTGTATCATATTATGATTTTGCTATTTGGGGAGCAATTGCTATACTAATTCAATTAATATTTGCATTTATTTTTACAAGACTTGGTGGAAAGTATTCGTTTAAAACAAAAATATCTGAAGGTGTTGTACCTGTAGGAATTTTAATGGCATTTTTATCAATATCAATAGGACTATTAAACGCAGGATCAATGAGTTATTAAAACTCATTGATTATTTATTCCCACTCTAAAAAATCATAATACTGTTTTGCATTTCCTGGAGCTATTTGTTTATAATGTTCATAGTATGAAAACTTTTTATCGTTTACATATTTATAAATATCATCTCGTTCAATATCATCTTCATAAGCTTTTGAGACATCATCTTTTAAGACTTTCAAATACTCTAATGTAGGCTTATATGATTTTGAATCAAACTGCTTTCCATGTCCACCCATCACAAATTTAACATTCATATTTTCTAATTTTTCTAAAGCTTTAATCCAATTATCAACATTAGAATACTTTGCAACTTTAATCATTCTTCCATTAAATACGATATTTCCTGTAAAGATAAAATCTTCACTTGGAATAAAAACAGCAATATCAGAAATGCTGTTTGCACCTTCGCTTAATTTTAATAACTCAATATTAAAATTTTTACCTTTTATAATATATTTATCATCTGTTAAAATATCTGGTTTAACAATTTTTGATTTAGCATATTCTTCTTTGCTTGTAACTCTTGGAATTCTATTAAACTTATCTGGGTTTTCTTCAAGTTCTTTTATAATTGTTTTATGAGCAATTATAGGAATCTTTTTTTCTTTATAGTATGAAGCACCTGTATATCTGTCATCATGAAAGTTTGTAACAATTACTTGACTTATTTTTTTCTTATGCTTCTTACTTATAAATTCACTCAATTCTTTTGCAAAAAGATAGCTAGGTCCTGCTTCAATTACAAGAATTGAATCACCAGTATCTACTGTACATACATTTGATACAAAGCCTTTATTACTTCTCATTGGAGGATTATAGTCACCTATAAAACAATCAATATTAGAAGTAATCGCAATTACTTTTAAATTATATGTTTGTGCAAATAACCCAATTATTGGCAAGATAGATATAAGTAAAAACTTTTTCATTATTTTAAAGTTTCTACAACTTTTGGAAGTAGAATTTCTTCTATTTCTTTATAAGTAGCTTCAAATGCATCAAAACCTTTTCCATCAGGATCTTCAAAACCAACATGAATTACCTTAGTTACTTTTGGGAAAGTTGGACAAGTTTCACTTGCATGACCACATACAGTTACAACTAAATCGTACTCATTTTCAATAACCTTATCAATAGTTTTTGAATGATATTGTTCTTTCCAAATTCCTTTTTGCTCTAAAAGTTTTTTTGCATTCGGATTAACTCTTCCACTAGCTTTCACACCACTGGAATCTGAAGAAATTCCATCTAATTTACTATTTATTAAAGCTTCTGCAATAATACTTCTACAAGAGTTTCCTGTACATAAAATCAATACTTTTTTATCTAATGAGTTTTCCATTTGTTTATCCTCTTATTTAATTAAATATTGCCAAAGACAATAAAACTATTAATAACACAGGTGGTGTAATTAATAAACCAAACTTACTATACTGTGCAAATGAAATATTTACACCTTTTTTTGCTAATACATGTAACCATAAAAGAGTAGCTAATGAACCAAATGGTGTCATTTTTGGTCCAAGGTTACATCCAATAATATTTGCATATGCCAAAGCTTGATTTGGAATATCTTGAAGTGCTATATCCATAATCATAACTGTTGGCATATTATTCATAATTGCTGATAAAAATGCTGCTATAAAACCAGTTCCAACGATTGCAAGAGTATCACCTCTTTGACTTAAATCTTGTAAGATTAGTGCTAAATAATCAGTAAGTCCAGCATTTTTAAGTCCATAAACAACTATATATAAACCAATACTAAACCATACAACTTGCCATGGTGCTTCTTTGATAATCTTAACAGGCGCAACTGTTTTAAATAAAGTTGCAATAATTAGAAAAATAACACCTCCACCTAAAGCAAACACAGCAACTGGTAAATCATACATATCACCTACAAAATAACCTATAAGTAAAACAGCTAAAAACACCCAAGAAATAACAAACATACTTTGATTTTTAATAGCAGATCTTGGCTCTTTTAATAAAGAAATATCAACAGTTTTTGGAATATCTTTTCCTAAAAATAACCATAAAAAAACAATTGAAGCAAATACACTTACAATATAAGGAATAAACATATTCGAAATATATTCACTAAATCCAATATCAAAATAGTTTGCTGTTACGATATTTGTAAGGTTTGAGAAAACTAAAGGTAATGATGCACTATCAGAGATAAAACCACCTGCTAGTAAAAAAGCAATTATTGTTTTCATATTTAGTTTTAAAATTTTCATTTTTGCTAATAAAATGGGAGTTAAAATTAAAGCTGCTCCATCATTTGCAAAAAGTGCTGAAACAAAAGCACCCAATAAAATAGAATAAACAAACATTTTCATTCCACTTCCATTTGAGAACTTCGCCATTTTCAAAGCACACCATTCAAAGAAACCAATTTCATCTAAAACCATTGATAAAATTATAATACCAATAAAAGATAAAGTCGCATCCCAAACTATATCTGTTACGACTAAAACATCATTTAGGCTTACAACTCCAAAAACTAAAGCAACAATTGCTCCTATTACCGCTGTTGTTCCAATTTGTAAATCTTTTGGTTGCCAAATTACAAAAATAAGTGTAATAATAAAAATTGCACTTGCAAGTATCATTTCTTTCCTTTTCTATTTTAATATATCAAGATATATTGATATTTATTTTATAAAAAAAGAGTTACATTTAAGTAACTCTAATCTTCTTCCATTTCTATTATTTCTGGTTTTAACATATAAAGATATGTTTCAACATCTAACTCATCATAACGCTCAACAGTTACAGGAGTTCTAACAAATTCTTCACCTTCAAATTCATCTAAATAATCCCAATGATTAATCAAATTTGATGAATAGAATAAATATCCATGAATTGTATCTCTTGTTTTATCAAGTCTAATTCCAGGATAACCCATACCAGCAGACCAACCTGCATCTACTAGCTTTCCTTTTACAGTTGCAGGTACAAACTTACCAACAACATTTTCTAAAACATGTCCATTTGGACAGTTTGGCATTAATGTTCCATATACAAAAATTGTTTCAGTCATTATGTATTACAAGCCTTTATTAAATTTGGTAGTTGTATATCTAAAGTATTTATCTCTTTTAAACAAGATTGTCTAAACTCATCAAGAGGAGATCTAAGACTATAATAAGCCCATCGTCCAATTCTTTCTACTCTTAAAAATCCTGCTTCTTTTAAGATTTTTAAATGTCTTGAAAGTCTTGATTGAATCATTTCAAAAGAGTTTTCTAAATCACATACACAACATTTTCCATGAATATTTAAAAACTTTAAAATTTTAATTCTAGTTTCATCATTTAAAGCAGATGCAGTTTTTAGAAAAATATCCATAGTCTTCCTTTTGATTTTTGGGAGTATATCATAATAAAATTAATACATCAATATATCTTGATGTATTAATTTATGAATTAGTTTTTTTACTTAAAGAAAGTAATTATTAAGGGTAAAAAAACAGCTGTTAAAATTCCACTAAGTCCCATTGCAAGTGCTGCAAAAGCTGCTGCTTTTTCACTTATTTCAATAGCCCTTGCTGTTCCTATTCCATGGGATACTAAACCTAAAGCAAAACCTTCAGAAGTTTTATGTTTTATTTTTATTAATCTAAAAATAATTGAGCCAAATACTGCACCAATCATTCCTGTGATTATTACAAAACCAACTGCTAAAGATGGGATTGCTCCAATTTGCTCAGATGTAATAACTGCAATTGGCGCAGTAATTGATTTTGTTGTCATTGAAAGAATTGTAGGAAGTTCTGCTCCTAAAAACCATAATAAGCAAACAGCTATTACTATAGAAAAGACTCCTGCAATAAAAAGTGTTGCAAGTACAGGAATAAGTAAAGCCTTTAAATATTTCAAGTTTTTATACAAAGGAAGTGCCAAAGCAACAGTAGCAGGTCCTAAAAAGAAATGAATAATCTCTACACTTTTAAAATACTCTTCAAAAGAAGTATTTGTATAAATAATTAATGACAAAATTACAATATATGAAGTAATAATCGGCTGCAATAAAGTATGTTTATCAAACTTTTCATAAATTATAATACCTATTTTATATGAAAGTAAAGTAATCACTATCCATGCTAAAGGTGTGTTATTTATATATTCTAATAAGGCATTATAGTTCATTTTCATTCTTTTCTTTTGTTGTTTTAATTGTTAAATAATCCATAAATTTGGCAGCAAAAACAAGTGCTATTAAAGTTCCCACAATTAAAGATATCAAAATTGCCCAAAACTCTTTTGCTATAATATCAACTTGTGTGATAATTCCCATAGCAGCAGGTATAAATAAAAGTGGTAAATATCTTAAATGTAAAAATACAGCAGTATCTAAACTTTCAAAACTACTTTTTCTAATCATTAGAAAAACAAGTAGTAAAACCATACCAATTACAGGACCAGGAACTAATAAATCAAAAAGTTTTGTAATACATTCACCAAAGAATTGAAATACTAAAAGTGTAATAATTCCTTTAAGCAAGAGGATCTTCCCCTCTTTCCCAAGAACCTAAATACTTTTCTATTAAATGAAAATCTTCTCCTGTATGTTGAGTAAAAGTAATATATTGATTTTTTAAGTCTATTTTTAAAAGTGTATGGACAATTTCCATATAACGTAAAGCTATTTCTCGTCTTTTTTCAATTGTACGCCCTTCTCTAATATCCAAGTTCATTAAGCATATATCATCTTTAGGGTTTGCGCGTCCAATTGTAAGATTATATTTGTCATACTCTCTTATACTAATTGCTATATGATCTGTTCCTGTATCCATAACAGTTGAGAAAATATCTCTTATTTGATTTACAAACTTATCTTTTGTTTCATTTGATACTTTTTTATTTATTTCAAATTGTAAATGTGGCATTTTTTATCCTTTATTCACCTTTAAATAGTCTATAAATAGAAGAAAAGTCTTCATCACCTTTTCCCATCATTTTCATTTTTGAAAATAACTCTTTTGGCATTGCAGCGGAATATAAAGGTTTTTTCATAGAGTATGCTAAGTCTTGTAACAAATGTAAATCTTTGTTTATAGCATCATTTGAAAAATGAGCTGAAAAATCTTCATCAATTAGTTTTTGTTTTTTTGCGTTTAAAACTAAAGAAGTCCCACCACCAACACCTAAAATATCTAAGGCTTTTTCTTTTGGAATTGAACAATCTTCAGCTAAAGAAGTACACTCAGCAATAGTAGCCATAAATGAACCTAAGCAAAGATTATTAATTAGCTTCATTTTTGTAGCAGCTCCTTCTTTTTCTAAAAAGAAAATCTCTTTTCCAAACTTTTCAAGTAAGGGTTTTACTTCATCAAAAACTTCTTTTTCTCCTGATGCAACTAATGTTAAAACTCCGCTAAGTGCAGGTGCAACACTTCCAAATACAGGGTTTTCTAAATATTTAGCACCTGCATTTTTAGCTAAGGCATGAAAGTTTAAAACATCATCATAATGGTGCGTACTTAAATCAATAATAGTTTTACCTTTTAATTCTTCACATAAAAGTCCATTTTGCATATTAAAAACATTATCAACTGCAGGTGAGTCAAATAAACACATAAATATTACGTCACAAGATTTTAGTAAATCTTTAGGAGTATCTACAACATCAAAGCCTTTATCAATTGCTTTTTGTTTTGTTCTATTATATGTTAATACTTCTTCTCCCATTTGCTTTAATCTAGTAGCAATTGCTGTTCCTAAATTTCCTAATCCTATAAATCCTATTGACATAATTTCTCCAAATATATTTTTCTATGATTATAATCAAGCATTGTAAATTTGTCAATCTATATGCTTGTTAAGCTGTGGTTAAAATTGATACTTTATAATTCTTCAAAGGATTAAAAATGAACAAATTTTCTCAAAGAGATTTAGCAACATCACTTACTACTTTTCTTTTTTTAGTGATGTCAATAACTGGTGTATTTATGTATTTTCATATCTTGGATAATTACACAAAACAGATGCATGAAATAATGGGACTTGGATTTGTAGCAATTGTTTTATTTCATGTATTTTATAATTGGAAGAGCATGAGATCTTATTTTTCTAAGAAAATATTTTTATATTCGGCTGCTGTTGTTTTTATAATTTCTAGTGGATTTGTTGTAAATTCAATAATTTCGCCTAAAAATGACAATTCTAAAAGAGTTATAATCTCATCGGTATTAAGTGCGCCTCTTAATAATTCACTTGTATTATTTAATAGTAATATGGAAGATGCAAAATTTAAATTAGAAAATGCTGGATTAAAAATGGGAAATGCTACAACATTTCAAGAAATAGCTAGAGAGAATAGAACAACGCCATTTAGTATCATTGAAATAATTGCAAAATAAAAAAAGCAAAGAATTAAAAAAGGTAAAGAAATAAACTTCTCTACCTTTTCTTATATATAATTTTTATAGTCTACTTTTTAAAGTCTGCCATGATATTGGCTTTAAGTTTAGGAATTGTAAATCCAAACTCATCAAATAAATCATTCGCAGGTCCGCTAGCTCCAAATGTATCCATTCCATAAACTTTGTCTGCAAATCTATAATACTCTAATCCTCGTGCTGCTTCAACTGCAAACACTTGAGTATTTACATCAATTACTTGGTCGATGTAAGATTGCTCTTGTTCTAAGAATAAATCAAAACAAGGAACAGAAACAACATTTGCAATAATTCCTTCTTCTTCTAGCGCACAAGATGTTTGTAATGCTAACATTAATTCCGACCCAGAAGCCATAATAGTAATATTTGCATTTTCTCTTTTTTTAAGTAAGTAAGCTCCATTTGCAACTTCACCAAACTCTTTTTTATCTTTTAGTACTGTTAGACCTTGTCTTGAACATACAAATGCAGTTGGTGCATTCATTGTTAAAGCTTTTTTCCAAGACTCAACATTTTCTGTAGCATCAGCTGGTCTGAATGTATAGAAGTTAGGTAAGGCTCTAAATTGAGATAATTGCTCAATTGGTTGGTGCGTTGGTCCATCTTCACCAACACCAATAGAATCATGAGTCCATACGAAATGTTGAGGAATAGATGCAAGTGCTGCTATTCTAGCTGCTGGTTTTAAGTAATCTGAGAATACAAAGAAAGTTGCTGAGTAAACTCTATATAAACCATAAAGATTCATAGCATTTGTAATTGCTGCCATTGCATGCTCTTTAATACCAAAGTGAATATTTCTACCATTTGGGAAATCACCCTGCTCTTTTAATTCAGTTTTATTAGATGGTCCTAAATCAGCAGATCCACCTAAGAATCCTGGAACTGCAGCAGCGATTGCGTTTAAGATTTTATGATTTGAATCTCTAGTTGCAACTTTTGTATCTGCTTCAAATGTTGGATATTCAATTGCATCATAATTAGGATTTTGTAACTCTTCTATTTTTGCTTTAGCTTCAGCACTTAAAGAATCATTCCACTCATTTTCAGCTATTGAACCTGTAATTAATTTATCAAATGCACCTTTAACTTCTGCTGGAACAATGAATTTTTCATCTGGATTAAATCCAGCTTTTTTCTTAGAAGCTGCAATATCTTCTTCACCTAATGGAGCACCATGAGCATGGTGTGAACCTTCCATAGAAACAGAACCTTTTCCAATTGCAGTTTTTGCAATAATCATAACAGGTTTTGTAGCAGCCTTAGCTTGAACAAATGCTTTTTCAATTTGGTCAAAATTATGTCCATCAATTTCAATTACTTCAAAATCAATACCTTGGAATCTTTTCTTAACGTTTTCGCTCCAAGCTAGTGAAGTGTCACCTTCAATTGTAATAGAGTTTGAATCGTAAATGATTACAAGATTATCTAATTTTAAATGTCCTGCAGTTGCAGTTGCTTCATAAGAAATACCTTCTTGCAAATCTCCATCACCACATAAACAGTAAACTTTATGATTAATAACTTCTGAACCTAAAGTATTTTGTGCATATTTTGCAGCTGCTGCAAAACCAACAGCATTTGCGATACCTTGTCCTAATGGTCCAGTTGTAATTTCAATACCATGAGTATGTCCGAATTCTGGATGACCTGGAGTTTTTGAATGAGTTTGTCTAAAGTTTTTTAAATCATTTAATGCAACATTAAATCCCCAAAGATGTAATAATGAGTATACTAAACCAGTTGCGTGACCCCCACTAAATACTAGTCTATCTCTATTTAACCATTTTTCATTTGCTGGGTTTACATTTAAGTGTTTACTTAAAACTGTTGCAATATCTGCAAGTCCCATTGGTGCACCTGGGTGTCCTGAGTTTGCTGCTTGAACCATATCTGCTGCTAAAAATCTAATTGTATCCGCTTGTTTTTGTAATAATTGTTTCGACATAATTATCCTAGTTATTTGATGAGTTATCTATATTTTTGAAATTATATCTAAAATTGATTAAATACAATATGAAGTGTTTTTTTCTTTAAATTTAGGGATAATAACGGTAAAAACAACACCCTCTTTACAGTTACTAACTTCCAATTTACCATTAATATTATTTTCTATAATCAACAGTTTTTAAAATCATCAATTGTATTTGACATATATTTAGTTTTTCAATTGATTCTAGGATCTCTTTATTATCTAAAGGATATCCATATTTATCTGGAGAAGTAACATGAATCTATAAACTTCTTAAACGTGAAAATGAGATACTAAAATAAGAGTAATGAACAAGTGTATATAGATACAGTTTTCTATTACTAATAGAGATATATTAAAGAATATTTTCAATAGGCATATTATGTGTAAAGTATTAAAAGTTAATAGATCTTTATATTAACATTGGATTAAAACTGGTTGTATCATTAAAAAAGTAGATAAGAAACTTAATCAATTAATAGAGATCATCTTTGTTCAGGGTAGGGATAACTATGGAACTCGTAGAATTAGAGATAAACTAAAAGATATATATGGATTGATATTCTCAAGAAAACGTATTTTAAATATCATGAAAGTCTTAAAGTTAAAAGTAAAAATGAAGAGAAGTTGTAAAAATACAACTGATTCAAATCATAATCTGCCAATAGCACCTAATATTTTAAATAGAGACTTTAATGCATCAAGAACAGATGAAAAAATATGTAGGAGATATTACTTACATTCTAAAAAAGAGATATTTGAATATACTGAATTTTATTATAACAGACATAGTAATCATAGTTATTTAGGAAACTTATCACCTATTAAATTTGAAGAAAAGCAAAAAGTGTTAAGAAATGAAATGGTGGCTTAGGGATATGCAAAATTGTGTATGAGTTTTAGTTACCTCTCCAGTAAAGAAATTTTTGATGTTGAAGAAATTGAAAAGCTAATTTAATATTAGAAAATACAAGAGAAGATATTATTACAGATATAAATCTTGGAGATGATAATGGTCTAAATTTAATAGAAAACTTAGAGAAAATGAGAAAACTACTCCTATAATTCTTTTAACTGCCCATACTAGTAAAGATTTTTTTTAAAAATTATAAAATTAAAACTAATAGATTTTAAAGCATTAAAAAGTACATTAGTCAATTGTGTACAAGATATTATTGATAATTCGAAATATATCATAAATTTTCCCAATGATATAAATTATAGTGTCCTTCAAAAAAAACTATTTCAAACCTTAGAAAATAAAAAAATAATATTAACATCGAAAGAATTGTTATTATTAGACTATTTAATAAGTCTTAATAATTGAGTCATATCCTATGATGAATTAATAATGAATATTTGGGAAGATAGTCTTGATGCAAGTGATTCTGCATTAAAGAATTTACTTAATAAATTAAGAAAAAGATAGGTAAAGAAGTTATAAAAAATATATCAGGGCTAGGATTCAGAATAGAGATATAGAAATAAAATATAAAGAGATATGGGAATAAAGCGTAAAAAAGAGAAAAAGCAGGCTAAAAAA
>CALKDR010000070.1 GCA_938084175.1 uncultured Campylobacterales bacterium | reverse complement strand
TTTTTAGACACTTCAAAAAAGTTTCTATTTTGGTCTTGCAACTCGTAAAAGTCGTTCAATGCTTCTTCGTTTCTCATAATAATTGTAATGCTTTAGTTTGTAAATCTGTTAATTTATATTCTGCTTTCAACTTTTCAACTGTATATCTCCCAGCTTTAATAGTTTCCAATGCTTTCTCAAATCTTTCTTTAGTTAAAGTATCTTTAGGTTTCAAAGTAGGCTTTGTAGTTGGTGGCTCTTGCGTGTCTGGGTCTTTAGTGTCATCTATTAAAAATAAACCATTTAAAGAATACTTTCTAGCGTAACTAGATGAAGAACCAAAACTTTGGGCAACATCCATACCTTTACGATTAATATCAATTCCAGCTTGAGCGGTTACAACTAATTCTATTTCGGGTAATTCATTGTCCCAAATCCTAGAAGATGCTTCTACAAATGTAATTCCACCAACTTCTTTTACTTCATCTGAAACTGTTAAGCTACAATTATACTTTAATAATAAAGGTTTAACTGCCTCTAAGATATCCTCACAACTTCGATAGTTATACTTACCAAAATTATTTCTTTGGTTCTTAGGAGCTTTTAACTCGCTTTGTATTTTTACTAATTTTTCCATAATAATTTAATTGTTTTGACAAAGATAATATAAATATATTGAATAACAACTATTTTTTATTTTTTTTTATTTTTTTTGTTTATTTAAAATAAATTTGTATATTTGTACTCGAAGCGTGAGAACTTCAAAAGAAATTTATTATAAAAGTCATTTATTAAAGGTTATCTCACGCACCTTTTTTAAATGGCTTTTTGTGTTTAACTTAAATTTTGTTTGTTTTTATAAAACATCCACAGATTATGGGAGTAAAATTAAAGTTCTATGGAACAGAAGAAACTAAAACAGAAAACCAATCTTTAGAGGTTTTTGTAAATCAAAGTAAAGAGATAACATTAATAATTAATGATGAAGATGTTGACCTTGTATTAAATAAACAAATTATAAGTTTAGATAAACAAACTGCGATAAGATTAAGTAGGGAGTTAAGAAAACAAATAGCTTTATTAGATTAGTTATGAATGGTTGGATAAAATTACATAGACAAATCACCGAGTGGGAGTGGTATAGTGATTCAAATACTTTTAGATTGTTTATACATTTACTTTTAAAAGCAAATCACAAGGATAATAATTATAGAGGTAAATTAATTAAGCAAGGTTGTTTAGTTACTGGTAGAGAAAAATTATCTTTAGAAACTGGCTTATCTATTAGGCAAGTTAGAACTTGTTTAGAGCGTTTAGAAATGACCAACGAAATAGCCATCAAATCTAGTTCAAAAGGTACTGAAATACAAATAGTTAAGTATGTTGACTACCAAGTAACGACCAACGAAACGACCGACAAAGTGCCATCTAAACGACCAACAAACGACCAGCAAACGACCACTAACAAGAATGAGAAGAATGATAAAGAAGAAAAAGAAGAAGATAACTCTTTCTCTTTTGATAGATTTTGGAATATTTACGATAAGAAAGTAGATAAGACAAAATGTGAGGTTAAATTTAATAAGCTATCTTTTGAACAAAAAGAAAAAATAAAGGTAGTTTTACCAAAATATATAAAATCTACTCCAGAAGTTAAATACAGAAAGAATCCTTTAACTTGGTTAAATGGTAAATGTTGGAATGATGAAGTAGAAGATGTAAAATCAAGTGTAAATCAAATAGATTGCACAAAGTTTAACCCTTATAATATTGGTGTATAATGAATAAATTTATAGAATGGTCAACACTTGACTTAAAAAAACATAGTGGTAAAGAATCATTAAGATGCCCTAGTTGTGATGAGCAAAGAAGTGATAAAAGAGATAAGAGTTTAAAGATAGACCATAACAACGGTATAGGAAAATGCTTTTATTGTGATGCTTTAACTTTTAGAGATTCTAATGATTTCAAACCAACGCAAAAACAATACAGTTATCCAGTTCAAGAATGGAGAAATTACACTAAACTATCTGATAAACTTGTAAAATGGTTTTGGGATGAACGAAGAATATCACAAAATACTTTAAATCAATTTGAAATTAGTGAAGAGATAGTATATCAACCAGCTAAACAAAAAGAATTGAATAGTATTTGTTTTAATTACTTTGAATGTGAAAAGCTAGTGAATAAAAAATATCGTTCTTCTACTAAAGATTTTACACAACACAAAGGTGGAAAGCCAATATTTTATAATATCAATTCGATAATAGGTTTTGATAAGGTTTACATTGTTGAGGGAGAAATAGATGTTTTGGCAATGTATGAAGTAGGAATAAAAAATGTTATTTCACTACCAAATGGCGCTAATGATAACGATGAATATTGGATAAATTCAGAATCATATTTAAAAGATGTGAAGCATTTTGTTATTGCAGTAGATAATGATGATAAAGGAATAGATGTAAGAGATAAAATTGCGCAGCGTTTAGGGCGTTATAGATGCACTTTTATCGAGTGGATGGGTAAAGATGCTAACGAAGATTTAAAAAGCTCTCAAATCGAAAATTCTATTAAGAACGAAAAAAGGTTTTCAATAGGTGGAACTTTTAATTCAATGGATTTATTAGACGAAACTTTAAGACTTTACAATGAGGGGATGCCTAAAACAATTTATCCAAAAAATAAAATGTTTGGTAACTTTCACAAAGACTTTAGCATAATGATGGGACAATTAACAGTTGTTACTGGTATTCCATCACATGGTAAGAGTAGTTTTATTGATTGGTATGCTTTAAATTTAGTTAATGATTACAATTATAAACTATCTATTTACTCACCTGAACACAACCCTTTAGGACTTTACAATTCAAAATATGCTACGCTATCAAATGGAAAGCCTTTCTTTGGCAAAAATAAAATGAGCGAATCTGATTTATATCGTTATACTGAATGGTCAAAAGAAAAGCTATACTTTACAACATCAGAAAATGGAATGGATTCCGATTGGGATTGGTTACTAGAAAAGTTTAAAGAGCAAATGTTTACCTATGGTATTAATATGTTTATTATAGATGCTTGGAATAAAGTGTTAATGCCTAAAGGAATGAGTGGTAAGGATGCAATAGATAACATCTTAACACGTTTAACTTCTTTTTGCATACAATATAACGTTCACGTGTTTTTAGTTGCTCACCCTACAAAAATGAAGAAAAACGAAAAGACTAATAAGTATGATGTTCCAGACCTTTATAGTGTTAGTGGTTCATCTGATTTTAGGAATCAGACTCACAACGGTTTATGTGTTTATAGAGAATTTCCAGACGAAAATAGCAACGGTTGTACTTTAGTAATCAATTTAAAAACAAAGTATGACTTTCAAGGAAATATTACAAGTATGAATAAATTCAATTGGAATAATGATAATCGTAGATTCTTTGTAGATGGTTCAGATTCATACGAAGATTTTACAATAGATAAGAATAAAGAAAGTGCATTACAACCAAATTTAGACTTTGATAACGAAAAAGATTGCCCATTTTAAAGAATATTATTATATTTACAAAAAAAAGATTATGAATAAAAAACTAAAAGAAAGAGTAAAAGAATTGCTAGTTAATCAAATTGATACTAGAGATAATGATAACTTACTAATATCACAAATATGGTTAGATGAGGGTGTTCCAGTTAATAGTATTGACTTTTTAATAAAGTATAGTAAAGGTGGGTTTACTTCTGCTGAATCAATTAGAAGAGCTAGGCAAAAGTTGCAAGAGGAACACGAAAATCTAAGAGGTGAGAAGTACAACGAAAGACAAAGAAAAGGCGAAGAGATTAGACAAACTATAAGTAAATAATTTATGAAAGTAACAGATAAAATTGAGATTACAAACGAGGATAACATGGAGTTAATGGCTCGTTATCCTGATAATTATTTTGATTTGGCAATAGTAGACCCTCCATACGGGATTGGAATAAGCGGACAAAAAGAAAATAAGAAAGGGAAAAAATCAGATAGGAAATACCATGAAGATAAAGGATGGGATAATGATATACCTCCAGCTGAATACTTTAAAGAATTATTCAGGGTAAGTAAAAACCAGATTATTTGGGGTGGCAATTACTTTGTTGAACATTTAACAGAAGGACATAAAGGATGGGTTATTTGGGATAAGGCGCAGCATGGCTTAACTATGAGTGATTGTGAATTAGCTTACAGTAGTTTTGACTGTGCTACACGCATCTACACAAAGAATAGAGCTATATTAATTAAAGAGGGAGGAACGATGCACCCAACACAAAAACCAGTTGCTCTTTATAAATGGATATTAGATAAATACGCAAAACAAGGAGATAAGATTTTAGATACTCATTTAGGCTCAGGAAGCATTGCAATAGCTTGTCATGATTACGGATTCGATTTAACTGCTTGTGAGTTAGACAAAGAGTATTTTGATAAGTCAATTCAAAGAATACAAAACCACGTTTCACAACAAAAACTATTTTAATTGAACACAATAAATATAAAAGCACTATCAGTTAACTCATGCTATCAAGGTAGAAGATTTAAGAACAATAATCACAAAGTGTATGTGCAAAATGTTTTAAGTCAACTTCCAAAAGATTATAAAATTAATCAAGCACCTTACAAACTAACACTTGAATTTGGTTTATCTTCTAAACTTCAGGACTTAGATAATTGTATTAAAGTGTTTCAGGATTGTCTTGTTAAAATGTATGACTTTGACGATAGAGATATCTATGAATTACAAGCAAAAAAAGTAATAGTTAAAAAAGGTTGTGAATTTATTAAGTTTGATATATCTAGTTTAAAATAAAATTATTATATTTGAGTATGGAAATTAAAAAA
>CALKDR010000069.1 GCA_938084175.1 uncultured Campylobacterales bacterium | reverse complement strand
GTTGATAACTCAATTTTCGAAACAGCTTTTGATAAAGAATTAGTTGATGGAAAAGTTTGGTTAGATGGTTGTTTATCTCGAAAAAAACAAATCATTCCTTTCTTAGAACCTGCATTTAAATAAAACCTTTAAATAATCCCTGCTAGGGATTATTTATACTCTATTTTCTCATTTGAAGCTAATAATGCACCACAAAGCTGATATAAGATTCTAGAACCTACATTTTCATCCCAACCATCTTTACTATACCCAACTTCACATAAATCAAAACCAATTATATTTCTTCCACTTTTTACAACTAAAAATATTAAATACTCAAGCTGTGAAAAGCTAAGACCACTTGGAACTGGTGTACCAGTATTTGGGCAGTTTGTTGGCTCTAAACCATCTATATCAATTGAAAGATATACTTTATGAGGAAGTTGCTCTATGTATGGATTAAACAGTTCATTTAAAGATTTTCCACAAGCTAATTGTTCTTGCATTTGTGAGTCATACAAACAAGCAGCTTTACTTCCATAATCTTTTAATCTATTGGCTTCTTCATTAGAGTAATCTCTAATTCCAAACTGTACAAGCTTTGATACTCTTTCGCATTCATTCATCACATTATAAAAAATTGAAGCGTGTGAATATGTAAAACCTTCATAAGCACATCTTAAATCATGATGAGCATCAACGTGTAAAATTCCAAAATCTTCATCTTGCGTATCATTTAAAGCTTTTATTAGACCCAAAGGTGAAGAATGATCGCCACCTACAACAGCTACAAACTTATCTTTTTTAATTTGTTTTATTGCTTTTTTATAAACTGATGCATTTAAAATATCAGAAGCTTCATTTACAAACTTTAAAGCTTTTTTATCTACACTAGATTTCTCTAAGGCTTCAATAACTTTAATAGCTTTTTTTCTAGCTTTATTACTAAGCTTTAATAAACTTTTATCAGTTTCAAGCATAGCAATACCAGCAGTATAAGGCTTGATATAATGATAGTTTTCAACATCAAGTTGATGACTTGAAACTCTTATAGCATCAGGAGCTTTTGCAGTTCCTTCTCCAAAAGAGACAGTAGCTTCCCATGGAACTGGTATTAAAACTAATGAAGCTTCTTTAGGATTTAACCTTCCACCAATAAAACCATCACTTTGAATTGGTGGCAAGCCAAGTTCTAATACTTCAATATCTTCTTCTAATGTTCTATATGACATTAACTTTCCTATTTATTTAATACACAATTATATGATAAAAAAGTCAATATAAGTATTAATAAAAATATTAATTTTGATTTATTAAAAACTTTACTTTAATAAACGGTGAAGAAAAAATAAAAAAAGAGTTTTACTTACGCTGCATAGAATAAAAAGATGAA
Organism: uncultured Campylobacterales bacterium; assembly: GCA_938084175.1. Classification (GTDB taxonomy): domain Bacteria; phylum Campylobacterota; class Campylobacteria; order Campylobacterales; family Arcobacteraceae; genus Poseidonibacter. Next base: position 22,234 of record CALKDR010000069.1, on the reverse strand, counting down.
AAACTTAAAAGATATTTTTTTATTTTTTAACAAAGACTTAACTATTTAAGAGTAAGATTTTAATATAAACTTTATAAAGGATTATATTATGTCAATATCAGATATTCAAGCAATATGTTCACAGTTATTAACACCTGATGATTTAGCAGTTGATGATAAACTTTTTGAACAAGTATTAAAAGAAAAAATAGTTACTAAAATATTAGAAAATAAAAAAATAAAATATATTAAGATATTCTCAAAAGAACAACTTTTTTTATCTCATATAACACCATTACTTCATAATATTGGTTTTGAAATTATAGATGAGGTAACATATAATGTTGCAAATAATAATGAACTAATTTACATATCAAGATTTAATCTGAATATTGAAAATTTCGAGCAAATTGAAAAAGCAAAAGAGAATCTAGAAACAATAATAAGTTATTCACTAAAAGATTGTACAGTTAAGCACTCAAAGGCTTTTAGTCTTGTTTATACACAAAACCTTGATTTACGAAAAGTTTCACTTCTTAGATCATTTATTGAATATATAGATCAAGCAGTTTTAACAATAAACTCAGCAACAATACTAAACACACTTACACAAAATCATAAATTAGCATCAATGTTTGTTAAATACTTTATTACAAAATTTGAACCTAATATTCATCAAAGAGTTTCTAAACTTGAAGAGGTTGAAAATAGTATAAAAGAAGCAATTAAAAAAATACCTCAAATTATTGATGATAAGATATTAAATATTACTTTACTATTTTTAAAATCATTACTACGAACAAATTACTTTTTGAAAGAAGAAACAATCTCTTTTAAAATTGATACAAAAACATTTGGAAAAGATTTAAAAGGTTTACAGCCAAATATTGAAAACTTTATTTACCATAGAGATTTTTATGGTGTTCATTTACGAATGTCAAAAGTATCACGTGGAGGTCTTAGATGGTCTGATAGACACGATGATTATAGACAAGAAGTAAAATCTTTAATGATTACACAAGAGGGTAAAAACTCTATTATAATTCCAGATGGTTCAAAAGGTGGTTTTGTAATTAACAAAAATCAATCAGATATTACAAAAGAGTATTTTACTCAAATTTACTCACTATTTATAAATGCAAATTTAGATTTAGTTGATAATATGATTGATGGAAAAATTGTAAAAAATGACAAAGTTATTTGTTATGATGAAGATGATGCATATTTTGTAGTTGCTGCTGATAAAGGAACTGCTGCTATGAGTGATGTTGCAAATTCTATTGCAATTAAAAGAAACTATTGGTTAGGTGATGCTTTTGCTAGTGGTGGTTCAAATGGTTTTGGGCACAAAGATTTAGGAATAACTGCACGTGGCGCGATTATGTCTTCAAAAAGATTTTTTATAGAGCAGGGTGTTGATATTTATAAAGACCAAATATCTATAGTTGGAATTGGTTCTATGAGTGGAGATGTTTTTGGTAATGGAATGATTGAATCAAAAACATTTAAACTTTTAGCTGCAATTTCACATAAAGATATTTTTATAGACCCAAATCCAGATATCAAAAAAGCATATTCAGAAAGAAAAAGATTATTTGAATCTAAAAATGGAGGATGGAGCAATTATGATAAAAGTATTATTTCAAAAGGCGGAGGAATCTTTGCTAGAAGTGACAAAGAAATAGTCTTAAGCCCTGAAATTATAAAACTTTTAGGAACGAATTTAAAAGTAATTTCAGGTGAAGAGTTATGTAAATGTTTATTAACTTTAGAAGTTGATATGTTATTTAACGGTGGTGTTGGAACATATGTAAAGTCTAGTGATGAAAATAACCTTGATATTGGTGATAAACAAAATGAAGCAGTAAGGGTTGATGCAAATGAGTTAAAAGCAAAAGTAGTTTGTGAAGGTGGAAACTTAGGATTTACTCAAAAATCAAGAATAGAATATGCTTTAAATGGTGGAAGAATTCACTTAGATGCAATTGATAATTCTGCTGGTGTTAATACTTCAGATCATGAAGTTAACTTAAAAATCTTATTAAAAAGTATACAAGCTCAAGGTATTTTAACACAAAAACAAGCAGAGCAAACGCTTGATAGTTTAAAAGAACAAGTAGTTCAAATGGTTTTACAAAACAACTATGATCAGGCTTTTGTAATATCGATTGATGAAAGATTTTCAAGAAAATACTTAAATGATTACATCCGTTCTATTGAAGTACTTGAGAATAATGTTGTAGCTTTTAATAGAAAAGATTTTTATATTCCTAAAAATGAAAATATAAATGAAATAATAGACATAAACGGTTCAATTGTTCGACCCGTTCTAGGCTCTCTTCTTTCTTATTGTAAAATTTTTGTTAAGAAAATTCTTTTAGAATCTAAATTTATTGATGAAGCATTTGCTTTACAATATTTATATAGATATTTTCCTAAATCTTTTGTAGGTGCTTATGAACATGAAATACTAAACCACCCATTAAAAAGAGAAATAATAGCTACAATGATTGCTGATATTATAATCAATCACCAAGGTGTTACTTTTATTTCTAATTATGAAAAATTAGGTCTTGAAAGATATTTATTAAAAATAAAATCTTATCTAGTAGCAAAACAATTATTTGGTGCTTATGATATTAGAAAAAAAATATACACACAAGATTATTTACTTGATATTGAAGAACAATATAGATTAGTTAATAAATTAGAATATACATTATATTCAAGTACAAGATGGATGGTGAAATATTTAAGAAAAAATGAATTAGATTCTGTGCATATTTTGGATCATAAAAATGAATTATTCTCACTATTATCTCAAATACATAAACAAGAAGTAGATGTTTTAATAAAAGATGATGAGCAATTTAATCAATTTTTTACTGTAATTGATTATTTAAGATTTGCAGTTGCTGCAATTATAATTAAAGAAAATACCCATCATTCATTTAAAGATGTAATAGTATTGTTTTATTCATTAATTCATGAATTCAATATTTTAGAGATAATTATTGCTCTAAACAAAGTAAAAATAATAAGCTCAAATGATATGATTTTAAGAAATCAAGTATTACAGTTTATCGAGTTTATAGTAGTTCATTACACTAAAAAAGTTTTAGAATTTAAAAGAGTAAACGAAGAACCTGAAATCGCATTTAGTAATTTCTTATCAAATGAAAAAGATAATTTTTATAAAGTAAGAAATAATCTAGATACATTTATGGTTAAAGATGTAAAAGATATAAAAGAAATCACGATTACTGTTAATCAATTAATGGTATCATTAATATAAGCTTATGTTATAATAATAACTTGAGTATTAGTAATATATACTAACAAAAAGAAAGGAATTTAAAATGAGTAATATAAACAATGAACCAACGAATGATAAAATTGAAGACTATAATGGAAAAGAATCAAAAGAAAAAAGAAATATTGTTCGATTAGTAATAATCATATGCTTAGTAGTGGGGGCTTTTTTAGCCTATTTAAAAACTACATCTGTTCCAGATGATTATATAGGAACACCTGAAAAACCAGGAATTAATGTAATTAAAAACTATTAGGATTTAATTAGTCTCTTATTTTATTGGAGCATAGAAAACAAGTTTAAAATCTAAGTCTTAAAATATGAATTAGAAATTCTATTTTAAGACTTTTACTTACTGGTTTTATTTTTATTTAAATAAGTTTATATGTTGATTACTAACAAATCGTTTTAGAAAATATGCTATAAATCCTTTTACTTTTAATCCCATTAATAAACCTACTGTATTTTTATTAGCAAGGTCAACCATAACACCTTTAGTTTTACAGTCATTTTTTTGTAAGGGTTTATTTTTTACTAAATTATCAATATTTTTAGCAGTTAAAATAGCTTGTAGTTTTGCAATCTGAGCAGTTGGAAGTACATAATTACCATTTTCATCTTTTGTTTGAGCAACATCACCTACAACAAATACTTCTTTATAATTTTCTAATCTTAAATATTCATCTACAATAAATTGATTTTTTACATTTATTTGTAATAAATCATTATCTACTAGTTTTTCACTTGATACTCCAATTACCAAAACTATCATATTAAAAGGTATTTTATTGTTATCACTTAAGAATATAGTGTCATCTTTAATTTCACTAACAACTGCACCATGATATCTTTTTATATTAAGATCATCACAAGCTTTTACAGTATTATCCACTAAGAAAGGATCCATATTAGGTAAAACTGATGGTAATTGTTCTATTAATGAGATTTTACATTCATCTTCTAAAATATTTCTTTCTTTTAATACCTGTGCAAATTCTAATGCAATTTCAACTCCAGAAAGACCACCACCTACAATAGCTACATTTTTGTTTTTCTCTTTACTATTGATGATATTTAAAAATTTCTCTCTTTGTTCTTTTAATATCGTTATATCTTTAATATCTTCAGCATACTCTTCTATATTTTTAATTTGCCTAGGAAAGAATGATGCACTTCCTGTTGCAATTGTAAGATAGTCGTATGAAATCTTTTTGTTATCTAATAATATTTTTTTACTATCAAAATCAATTTTATCAACATTAGCTTCTACAAAAGTAATGCCATTTTGTTTAGCATATTTATTAAGATCAAATGCTACTTCTTCAAATTTACATTGACCACTAATATATTTATGTATATCTGTTTGATGTAGATGGAATGCAGTTTTATTTATTAAAGTTATTTCAATATCTTTATTATTCAATAATTTATTTATTATATTTATTCCGGCATATCCTGCACCAATTATTACAAGTTTCTTTTTCATTTATAATCCTTATCTATAAAATTTATAAAATTTTGTAATTATACACTGTAAGAATTGAATAATCAAATAAATATATGTTATTTATTACATAAATTAATTAATTTAACAAATTAAGCTTGGTTTAAAATAGAGTAAGGGTAAAACCTTACTCTATTTATTTTTACTGTTCTGTAGTATTCATCATCCAAATTGAGAAAATATCTAGATAATTCCATAAAGATTCTTTTAACTCTTCTGGCATATCAAGTGGCTTTAAAATCATAATATATGATTCTAACCAAACTCTTCTAGCTTCTTGAGTAATAGCAAATGGAGCATGACGTGCAGCCATCATTGGCTTACCTCTACTTTGATCAAAGTGTCTTGTTCCTCCACAAATTTGAATAAAGAAATCTGATGAATGTTTTTTCGCCATTTCAAATCCTTTTTCAGTTGGTGGAAACAATCCTCTAATATTACTTTGCTTTAATAAATCATAATGATCAGAGATAAGCTGTCTCATTCCTTCTTCCCCTAAATGCTCAAGCACTCGTGGATCTGGTTTTACAACTGGTGGTCTAGTTCCTACTTGACCTTCTGTTATATTAAATTCCATATTATTAACCTTTTTTTGTATAAATTATTTATATTTTCATTGCAGAAATTTGCGTAGGTATAATACTATATATATTCTAAATCTTTATAAAAATCATCTTTATTAAAAATATGATAAAATAATAAAATATTAATAACTTGGAAATAAATGACAGTTAATACAAAAAAAATCATTGAATGTTACAGCTGTGGATTATTTATTAATAAGCAAGCTTCAAATAAATATGAAAAAATCAAATGCCCAAGATGCAATACCAAACTAATAGTTGAAAAAAAACATAGTATTGATGCTTTATATTATGCTCTTTCTTCTTTACTTCTTTTTATAATTTTAAATACATATCCTTTAATAAGTTTATCAATAGGTCTTGCTAAGTTAGAAGCTACATTAATAGGAACAGTAACAATACTACTTGAACAAAATTTCTTTTTTGTTGCTTTAATAGTTTTTTTTACTATAGTTTTAGCTCCAATTTTAAATTCAATTATAATAATAATATCTTTTATACAAAAATATACAAAAGTAAAACTCCTAACAAAAACACTATTACACGATAGTTTTCATTTTTTTAAGCAATGGGCATTTATTGAAGTATTTATTATAAGTATAATTGTTACATATATAAAACTTGTAGGAATGGTATCTTCTACAAAATTTGATATTGGTTTTTTTGTTATGTTAGTTTATATATTTTGTTTATACATGTCAAATAAAAAATTTGAAGATAAACATGTATTTGAGGAATAAGTCTTGTTAATCTCATGTAAAAACTGCCATAAAGTATATGAAAAAGAGAATTATGATGATTTTGTGTGTTCTCGATGTAATCATAAAGTAAGAAAAAGAGAAAAAAAATCTTTACAGTTTTCATTAGCTTTAACTATTTGTGCAATTTTATTATATATACCAGCTATGATTTATCCAATGATGGAAATTACAAAATTTGGTATAAGTCTTGACAGTAATATATTTCAAGGAGTTATTAGCTTTTTAGAATATGAGAATTATTTTATCGCATTTGTTATTTTTACAGCTAGTGTAATAATCCCTTTAATAAAATTATTAGGATTATTATTGATTTTTATTTCATTAAAAATTGATATCAAAATTAGAAATAAGAATAAAATTAGGATTTTTAAGTTTATAAAAGTGATAGGAAAATGGTCAATGATTGATATATATGTAGTTGCATTATTAGCTTCAGTTGTTCAATTAGGAGAAATTTTTAATATTAAAAGTGGTATCGCAGCGACATCATTTGCATTAGTAGTAATACTAACAATGATAGCTGCTCATAGATTTGATACAAGGATTATATGGGATGATTGAAAAAGAAAATAATAAAACTGAAAATATTGATGTGATTTATAAAGCAAAAAAAGATGATAGAAAAGCAGTCTCTTTTATTTGGATTTTACCTATTATCATTTTAGGTATTTTAGTTTGGATTTCTTATGAATCATATATGAAAAAAGGTACAAATATAACTGTTGTCTTTAAAAGTGCAGAAGGACTTAAAGAGGGTGCTACAACACTTGAATATAAAGGTTTACAGTTAGGAAAAGTTACAAAAATTGATATTAATGATGATCTTAAAAATGTAAAAGTTAACATTTTAGTAAAAAGCGAAGCTAGTAAATATGTCGCTAGTGCTGGTTCAAGATTTTGGATAAGAAGACCTACTATTTCTTTAACAAAAGTATCAGGATTAAGTACTTTAGTTGACGGATTTAAGATAGAAATTTCACCAAAGTTCAAAACACAAAAAGAGTTTGAAAATGCTGAGACAAAATATGATTTTATAGGACTTGATAGTAAACCTGATGATGAATTAGTTAGTAATGGTTATTATGTTTCTTTAATTGCAAATGAAAAAGATAGTGTAGAAATTGGAACTCCAATTTTTTATAATAATTATCAAATAGGTGAAATTGTATCAAAAGATTTCAAATTTGAGAATGTATTTTTAAATGTATATATTTATGATAAGTTTAATTATCTTGTAAATAAAAGTTCTAAATTTTTATTAAATGAAGCATTAAAAGTAAGCTATGGTCCAAGTGGATTAAATATTGAAGTTGGTTCTTTATATTCTGCTTTAGTTGGAGGTATCACTGTTATAACATCAAATAAAGATGATGAGAAAATAGCAAAAGATGAGGTCTATACTTTATATCAAGGCAAAGATTCTTTAGAAAAAAAAGAATATTTTCATATAAAATTTTCTAGTGTAGAAGGAATTGATGATAATACACCAATTATTTATAAGGGTGTGAAAATTGGAAAATTAACTAAACTAAGCCTTGATTTAATGGATGTGACTTCAAAAGCATTTGTATATGAAAAATACAAATACTTACTAACTAACAATACAGAGTTTTTTATTCAAGGTACAGAAATTGGATTTAATGGAATTGAAAATTTAGGAAATATAATCAAAGGTAATTTTATATCTTTAAATTTTAAAGAAGGTAAACATTCAAAAATATTTGTTGCAAAAAATTTCAAAGAAGATAAAAAGATTGATTCATCTTTAATCTTTACATTAAAGAGTAAGAATCTAAATTCAATTACAAAAAAATCTAAACTTTATTTTAAAAATATTGAAATAGGGAAGGTAATTGATTATTCACTTTCAAAAGATTTTAAAGAAGTTGATATAAAAGTATCAGTAAAAGAAAAATATAAAAAGCTTATTCACAATCATACTCTTTTTTATGATATGAGTTCCAAACTTTTAGAATTGAAGAATTTTGATATAAATATAAATTATGCGGGTGTAAATCCTTTATTAAATGGTGCAATTGCTATAGAAGAAATTAAGTCAGATAAAAAGCTTAGTAATAAAAGTTTTAAATTATACGAAAGCTACAAAGAAGTTGAGAAATTAAAAAGATTACATAATGATGGTTTTACAATAAATGCATACTTCAATAATGATTTTAAAATTAAAAAAGATATGGCAATTGTTTATAAAAATCATGAAATAGGTTTTATAAAAGCTATAAAATTCAATAGCAAAAAATCAAATGCAAAACTATTTATTTATAAAGAATATAAAAAGTATATAAATAAAACAAGTAGATTTTACAAAAAAGGCGTACTTGACTTTTCTGCAAGTTTAAATGGAATTTTATTTAATATGGATAACTTTACTTCTTTATTAGAAGGTTCAATTGTCTTAGAAAACAATACAAATATGCTTTATAATAATTACAATATTTTTGCTTCAGAAGATGATATGAAAGACTCATCAAATAGTATTACAATAATTTTCGATGATGTAGAAGGTGTTCATGAACAATTTTCACAACTTATATATAAAGGTGTAAAAGTTGGGAAAGTTACAAAAGTAAGTTTGAATTCAAAAGAACAAGTATTATTAAAAGCACAAATATATAATGATTATGACTCTTTTACAAAAGAAGGGACAGTCTTTTATTTGAAGAAACCTAAAATCTCACTTCAAGAAGTTTCAGATATTGGCTCATCTGTTATGGCTGTAAATATTGGAGTTATCAAAAGCAAAAAAACTAAAGTGCAAACAAGTTTTAAAGGCTTTGATACTCTTCCTTCTCTTGATAAATCATTTCATGGTACAATCTTCAAAGTTCATGCAAAACACGCTTCAAGTGCAAATGTAGATGCACCAATATATTATAAAAACGTACAAATAGGAAAGATAAATAAAATTGATTTAACAAGTGATGCAAGTACTGTTATTATGGATTGTTTAATATATTCTAAATATACTAATATTATTAGAAGTAATTCAGTGTTTTATGATATTAGTGGTTTCAATATGAAGTTCTCACTTTTTTCTGCTTCAAAAATAGAATCAAATACTTTCACTAGTATTTTAAAAGGTGGATTAGTTGTAGTAACACCATACCTTTATAATAGACCTGCAAATACTAAGGATAAGTTTTTATTAATTGAAGAGTTAAAAGATGACTGGGAAAGTATAAGTCCAAGTATTAAATAAAAATAAAATAAGAAGAAAAACTTCTTATTTTATATAGTTTTCTTTTTTATCAAGATTATCTAGTTCTTGACCAATTTCTTGATATCTTTTAAAATATGATTTAACAAATGCGTTTATTTTTTTATTTACAGGCATAAAATACTTACTTTCTTTTACTGCATAAATATTTAAAAATTCACTTGCATCTTTTTTGTCTAAATAGTGTTTTGCTAAAGATGTATAAGTTTGTACATACCATTTTTTCAAATCTTCATATTTTGAAGCTGATAAATCAATGATTAGTTTCTCATCTTTAAAATCTAAAACTTTTGAGTCAAATAATCCACTTAAATGAATAATTCCTTCACAATAATAAGGTTGTACTTCATCAACTTCCATCCAACCCATAAGACCAACTGCTCTTTTAACTGTATCAATTAGTACTTGTTTTTCTAGTTCTTTCTCATCATTTGAATTATCTAAGAAAAATGATACTAAACCACCTGTTGTCGCTTTAAACTCTTCAATATTTTTAAAGTTTCCAGTTTTATTCATAAGAGATTCTGTTTCATCATCACACCATAAAATATGACCGAACTCATGTCCAATTGTAGTAATATCATAAACCTTATGCCAAGCAGCAGTTTCATTAAATAAAAATTCTCTATCTTCTTTTAATATCTCTTGTCCAAAAATTTCGCTACTTAGTTTTAAAAATGGTTTAGCTCTAGTTGTTTGTAATATTTCATCAGAAAAAGCAAAAATCTTTTTACCCATTTCTTTTGAAACAATTTCATCATTTGGTACAACTTGTGCTGAAAATAGTCCATTAAACTCTGCAGCAAAAAATAGTGCAGGACGTCCTATATAAAGTTGAACTTCATCAAGTGATTTAAGTGAAAAATCATAAACAGATTTGTTTTCTTTGCTTTGTTCTAGATTTTCAAAGATTTTAGCAAATGCAGATTTTATTTTATTAACTCTATTATCATTTTGAGAAAACTCAGGATTTGTTAATCTAATATCCCATTCTAAAGCAACAGCTTTTCTGAAATGGTCTTCATAATATTCTAAAGGATGACCAATTTGAACAGGAGATATTATTTTCATCCATGCTCTATCTACATCTGCCCATCTTGATACTAATAAATGTGTTTTTTCTTCTCCAAACGCTTTTATAAGTGATTGTATGTATAAAATATAGTTCCATTTTTCACCATACTCTTCATCTTCAAGTTCAATTAAACTCTCTTCAAATTCTTCAAGAGTATCAATTACAGCAGTAGTTTGTGTTTTGAAAGCTTTTATATATGCTTGCGAGTGATAAGCATCTTTTTCTTTTACTAATGCAGAATATGATCTATCAGCAATCATAGCATTATGTCCTAAATCAAGTAGTTTATTATCTTCAAGATATTTAAATACTTTTTCTTCATCTCCATCAAACTTATTCATTAATTCTTTATTTGTACCATTAATAATATGTGCTGTCCATAAACTTTGCCATGAAGACATTTTTAAACCAACTTCATAAACACCTTGGAAAATTGCTCTGTAAAAAGGAGTTAATAAATTATTGTTTTTTATGTAATCTACTGTATTTTTATGTTTTTCATGCCAAAAGTCTCTTACGAAACAATATGCATCTTCTTGTAATTCAATTATTTCTTCTTCATTTTTATTTTGTTTTTTTAAAACCTGAACAAGAGAATCATCTCTTAAGTTTACAAGTCTAGTAATTAGGGCAAATCTTAAATCATCACTTATTTCAAGTTCTAAATATTTAGCAAATTCTTCTATAATTGTTAATTTTTCAAATTCATTATTTTCAAGATATGAGATTAGTTTATTTACATTTGATTTTTGAGTATTTAAAAAGCTATAAACTTCATCTAAGTCATTTAAAAATTTATCTTTATTCATTGGATAGTCCTTCATGTATTATTAATCGTAGTTTATCTTTTAATTGCTTTTTTATTAATAAGTAAGTTCTTTTATAAGTATTTAAGTTGTATTTATACATAATGTATGATAATTAAATACATAAATATTGTAATAAAACTACACACATTATGTAATAGGAGTTAATATTAGTAAAAAAAAATTGATAGTTAAAAATGTTTTTAAAGTATTTGGTAAAGAACCCAAAAAAGCTTTAAAGATGCTAAACGAAGGCGAAAGTAAAGATAAAATTTTTACAAAAACAGGTATGACAATTGGTGTACAAGATGCGAGTTTCGAAATTAACGAAGGTGAAATCTTTGTAATTATGGGACTGTCAGGTTCAGGTAAATCAACTTTAGTACGACTTCTAAATAGACTTATAGAACCAACTTCTGGTCAAATTTTTATTGATGATATTGATGTTACAAATTTAAGTGATAAAGAGCTTATTGATATTAGAAGAAAAAAAATATCAATGGTTTTCCAATCTTTTGCTTTAATGCCACATATGAACATAATTGATAATGTTTCTTTTGGTCTAGAATTAAGTGGAATTAGTAAAGAAGAAAGATATAAGGCTGCTCAAAAAGCACTAGCGCAGGTTGGTCTTAATCATCATGCCCTATCTTTTCCTGATGAGTTAAGTGGTGGTATGCAACAAAGAGTAGGTCTTGCACGTGCTTTAGCAAATGATCCTGATATTATGTTAATGGATGAAGCATTTTCTGCACTTGATCCTCTAATTAGAACTGAAATGCAAGATGAACTTGTAGAGCTTCAAGAAAAAGAAAAAAGAACAATCGTATTTATCTCACATGATTTAGATGAAGCCATTAGAATTGGTGATAGAATTGCAATCATGCAAAATGGTGAAGTAGTTCAAATAGGAACACCAGAAGAAATTATAAATGAACCTGCAAATGATTATGTAAGATCATTTTTTAAAGGTGTTGATGTTACTTCTGTGTTAAACGCTTCTCATATAGCAAAAAAAGTTAAATCAACTATTATTAATAAGAAAGGTGTTGGAATTAAATCTGCCTTACAATATATTGGTGATTATGATGAAGACTATGCATATTTCATTGAAAAAAGTGGTAAGTACATTGGACTTTTAACTGTAGATTCACTAAAAGAACAGAAAAAAAATGATGGTTCTATTCATGATGCAGTAATTGATGAAAAACCAATAAATGAAAACCTGCAAATAGGAGAATTTATTTCTGATGTTGCAGGACATGCATATCCTAGTGCTGTTGTAAGTGATGAAGGAAAATATCGAGGAACAATTTCAAAAAGTAGACTGTTAAAAGTTTTTGATGAAGGAGTTGATAATGGCTAGTGATCCTTGGGGAAATGCTTCAACTGCACAAGAGAATAGAGAATCATCAGTAAATTGGACGCAAGAAGCTGCACAAGTTCCTGTTGAAGAAGTTAAAGAGTTTGATATTTTTAACCCTTTTGAAAATGTTTTAATACCTTTTGATAGATGGACAAATGATGGAATTGATTGGTTAGTTCAAAACTTTAGAGAAGTTTTTTTAGCAGCAAAAGCTCCTATTGATATTGTTTTAAAATCAATTGAAGGATTTTTATTATATTTGAATCCTTATGTTGTAATTTTATTTTTTGTATTATTAGCTTTACAAGTTTCAAGTAAAAAACTTGCAATTGGAACATTGATTTCATTTTTTATAATTGGATTTATAGGTGCTTGGGAAGAATCAATGATTACTTTATCCTTAGTTATAACTGCAGTTCTATTTTCAGTAATAATTGGACTACCTCTTGGTATTTGGTCTGCAAAAAGTGATACAGTTGATAAGGTTTTAAGACCAATTCTTGATGGAATGCAAACAACACCTGCTTTTGTATATTTAATTCCAATTGTAATGTTATTTGGTATTGGAAATGTTCCAGGTGTAATTGTAACTATTATCTTTGCACTTCCTCCATTAATTAGACTTACAAACCTAGGTATTAGACAAGTTCCTGAAGATTTAATCGAAGCTTCAAGATCTTTTGGAGCAAGTTCTTCACAAATGTTATGGAAGGTTCAAATCCCAGTAGCTATGCCTACAATTATGGCAGGAATTAATCAAACATTGATGCTTTCATTATCAATGGTTGTAATTGCTTCTATGATTGCAGTTGGTGGGTTAGGTCAAATGGTTTTACGAGGTATTGGTAGACTTGATATTGGTCTTGCTGCAGTTGGTGGTTTAGGAATTGTATTACTTGCAATTATCCTAGATAGATTAACTCAAGAAGCAGGTAAAAAAGATAAAAATGATAAAAGAAGATGGCATGAAAAAGGGCCTATTGGTTTTATTTTAAATTTAAGGAGAAAAAATGTTAAATAAAAAAAGTTTAATTGGTCTAGTTGCTTCTGTTGCAGTTGCTTCAAGTTTGTTTGGTGCAAAAGTTACTGCTGTTAAAACAGCAATTGCAGAAGAAGGTTTCCAAATGCAAATTGTTGCAGAAGTTCTAAAGAAGATGGGACATACGGTAGAAATTACAAATGATGTTGATTATGCAATTGCATTCCAAACAATTGCAGATAATGCTAAAAGTGATGATGTGTTTTTCATGGCAGCGCATTGGGATCCATTACAAAAGACAATGATTGAAGGTGCGGGAAAAGAGAAACTTTCTATTTTCTCTGATTATATTTCAAGTTGTGCACAAGGTTATCTAATTGATAAAAAAACTGCTGATAAATATAATATTAAATATATTAATGATTTAGATAAGCCAGAAATTGCAAAACTATTTGATACTAATGGAAATGGTAAAGCTGACTTAACTGGTTGTTCAGGTGGTTGGGGATGTTCAAAAGTTATTGAGCATCAATTAGACGCTTTTAATTTAAGAGATAATATTGATCATAATCAAGGTGCATATTCTGCTTTAATTGCTGATACAATTGCTCAATATAAAACTGGTAAACCAATTTTATATTATACATGGACTCCTTATTGGGTTAGTGGTAAATTAGTTCCAGGAAAAGATGTTACATTTTTACAAGTGACACATTCAGCTCATCCAAATGGCGGTTCAACTAAATTAGCTAATGGTTCAGATTACGGATTTAATGTTAATAATCAGAAAATTGTTGCAAATGCAAGTGTTATAACAAAACACAAAGATATTGCAAAATTATTTGATATTATGAAACTTAATGTAAATGATGTAAGTGGTCAAAATATGCTAATGGCAAATGGTCAAAACAAAGATAAAGATATTATCAAACATGTTCAAACATGGTTAGAAAAAAACAAAACTACAGTTGATGCTTGGATTAAAGAAGCAAAAGCTGCTAAATAATTCAAATTAAAATAAGGGTTTTTAAAGCCCTTATTTAATACTTACATTGCTAATTTTGCTAAATCTTCTAATAATTTATAGTTTTCTTGTAATCAAATTCATATCCATTCTATTTTCAAGTAAGTTATGCCAAAAAACATAACCATCTTCTACAACAGCTCCAAAGCCACAAGATCAAAATATTTTGATTCTATTCTACTTGTTGAAATATAACTATATGTAAGTTTTTTATATCCCATATCTTTAAAAATCAGGCATTTGTTTTAAGTTTAATTTCTTATGAAATAGAGTATACATTTTTTTAAGTGCATAAAAGTATTTTTCAATTAAGTCCATTATATTTTCTATATTGTGCAAGTTGAAGTGCTAGTTGTAAAAAGGCATCAGGACTATATTTTTAGGGTTTTAAACTTTTGTTTTATTTTTTCTACTATAATACAAATAATTTAAAACCACAAAAGAGTCCTATTTGAATACAATTCCCAAAACTATGACAGCTGTACTAATGAGAGAAAATGGTGATTATGATAAGTTAGATTATGTAACAAATTATAAAACTCCAAGTCCAAAAGAAAATGAAGTATTAATAAAAGTAAAAGCAGCTGGAGTTAATAATACAGATATTAACACGAGAACTGCATGGTATTCTAAAAGTGATAACAATGGAAGTGATGCTTCTTGGGCTGGGGAGAGTTTAAAATTCCCTAGAATTCAAGGTGCTGATATTTGTGGTTATATTGTTGCAGTAGGAAAAAATATTGATGAAAAAAGAATAGGACAAAGAGTGTTAGTTGAGCCATCATTACAAAAAGTAAATGGCAAACAATTAAAAAGTCCTTGGTATATAGGAAGTGAGTGTGATGGTGGTTTTGCACAATACACAGTTATTTCAAGTGAACATGCACATGAAATTAACAGCGATTATTCCGATATAGAACTGGCATCTTTTCCTTGTTCTTACTCAACTTCTGAAAATTTACTAACACGTGCAAAGGTGAAAGAAAATGATATTGTATTAGTTTCAGGAGCCTCAGGTGGAGTTGGAAGTGCTACTATTCAACTTGCACGCGCACGTGGAGCTAAAGTTATTGCAATTACATCACCTTCTAAGTTTAAAGAAATTAAAGCTTTAGGTGCTTATGAAGTTGTTTCAAGAGATGATGATTTAAGTGAAGTTATTGGTAAAAATTCAGTAAGTGTTGTAATAGATTTAGTTGCTGGAAAAAAATGGAATGAGTTTTTAGAAGTGTTAAAACCACATGGAAAATATGCAGTTTCAGGTGCAATTGCTGGTCCTATTGTAGAGCTTGATGTAAGAACTTTGTATTTAAAAGATTTATCATTTTTTGGATGTACAATTTTAGAAAAAGAAGTTTTTCCAAACTTAATAAAAAGAATTGAAAAAAAAGAAATAAAACCTTTAGTTTCTAAAACTTATGAATTAAAAAACATTGTTGATGCACAAAAAGAGTTTTTAACTAAGAAACATATTGGTAAAATAGTATTAGAAATTAAATAAAAGGAAAAAGATTGGCTTTATTAGATAACAACAAAGATGTATTACCTTTAAGTAGTATTGCAGAATTATTAACAGCAAAAGTTAGAACTTTAAAAATGTATGAAGAAAAAGGTTTATTTCCTAAGAAAAAAGAAATGAAAAAACTTTATTCAATAAATGATGTTCAAATTATATCTTTCGTTCACTATCTAGCAAGTGTAAAGAAAATAAATGCTCATGGAATTAAATATATTATTGAAATGTTAGACAATAATATGGATGAAAAAAACAGAGCAGATTTCCTAGAAATTGTAGAAGAAAAACTAGAAAAACTCTCTGGTAAAGAAATTGTAGATGTTGAATCTATGTAGTTCTTAATCTATACGATACTGCCAAAATTACTAAAAAAATTATAGGTGTTAATATCTTAGATAAACTATCACCTATACTAAAATGTGAAAAAGATGCAAATATAAAATCAAATGCAAATCCATTATAAGCTATAAGTTTGATTCTTTCAAATTTTGATGGAAGTGCTAAAGCAATTGCTCCTAGTATTTTAAAAACTCCTAAAAGTGTAAAAAAGTATAAAGGGTATCCTAGTTCTTGGGCTGCAACAATCACATTTTGTGTTTGTAAAATATCTACAATACCACCTAATATACCAACTAAAATTATTATAATTCCTGTTGTTAGCAAATATAAATTTTTCATATTAAATATTTTTGATTTCATTTTATCAACCTTTTGTTTTATGAAAAAGTATATTCTTTTTTTGTTTAGTAAGTATTTATTAGTAAAAACTAGCACTTTTAAGCCTATAGTGCTAATTTTTATTTAAACTTTAGCTTTCTTTTATAAAGTTTTGATAAAATTACGATAAATTATATTAATAAATTCAGGAGATTTTCATGGCAAAACATCAATTTCAAACAGAAGTGGGTCAACTGTTACAGTTAATGACTCACTCATTATATTCAAACAAAGAAATTTTTATTAGAGAATTAGTATCAAATGCAAGTGATGCAATTGATAAATTAAATTACTTAAAATTAACAGACGAAACAATCAAAGCAGCATTACCTCAAGATTGGTCTGGACAAGTTAATATTACTTTTGATGAAGCAGATAAATCATTAACAATTATTGATAATGGTGTGGGTATGAATGAAGCTGATTTAATCGCTTCAATTGGTACAATTGCAAAATCAGGAACTAAATCATTTGTTGAAGCAATGACAGGTGATGCTAAAAAAGATTCAAACTTAATCGGTCAATTTGGTGTTGGTTTTTATTCTGTTTATATGGTTGCATCTCATGTTGATGTAATTTCAAAAAAAGCAGGAGAAGAAGTAGCTTACAAATGGTCAAGTGATGGAACAGGTGAGTTTGATTTATCTGAATGTACTAAAGAATCTTCAGGAACTGTTATTTACATCAAATTAAAAGATGAAGAAGCAGAAGAGTTCGCAAGTAAAGAAAGAATCAAAACAATTGTTGGAAAATACTCTAACCATATTGCATACCCAATTTTCCTTTCTTACAAAGAAGAAGTTACTGAAGAGTTAAGTGAAGAAGATGAAAAATCTGGAAAAGAAGCTAAAAAAACTATTGAAGATAGAAATGAAAAAATCAATGAAGCAACTGCTTTATGGATGCAACCTAAGGGGAAATTAAAAGCTGACGAATACAATGATTTCTATAAATCAATTTCTCACGATTCTCAAGATCCAATGGCTGTAATTCATACTAAAGCTGAAGGTGTAAATGAATATACAACTTTATTCTATATTCCTGCAACTGCTCCTATGGATATGTACAGAGCTGATTACCAACCAGGTGTTAAGCTTTATGTTAAAAGAGTATTTATTACAGATTCTGAAAAAGAATTATTGCCAACTTACCTTAGATTTGTAAGAGGTATTATCGATTCTGAAGATTTACCATTAAACGTTTCTAGAGAAATTTTACAAGAAAATAGAGTTATGGCAAATATTAAACAAGCTTCTGTTAAAAAAGTTTTAAATGAAATCAAGAAAATGTCAAAAGATGAAGAAAAATATGCTGCATTTGTTGAACAATACAACAGAGCTTTAAAAGAGGGTGCGTACCAAGATTATACAAATAAAGATGCTTTATTAGAATTAATCAGATTCAAATCTTCAAAAGCAGAAAAAATGACTTCATTAAAAGCATATAAAGAAGCTGCTGATACAGAACAAAAGGCTATTTACTTCATCGTTGGTGAAAATGAAAATGTTCTAAGAAACTCTCCATTATTAGAAGCATATAAGAAAAATGATATTGAAGTTCTTATCTTAGATGATAAAGAAATTGATGAAATTATTACGCCAATGTATGGTGCTTACCAAGAATGGGAATTTAAAGATATTACATCTTCAGAAGCTCCAAAAGTTGAACAAAGCGAAGAAGATAAAAAAGAAGTTGAAGCTAAGTACGAAGATACACTTGCAAAAATTAAAGAAATTTTAGGCGAATCAGTTTCAGATGTTAGAGTTACAAATAGATTATCTGAATCTCCATCTTGTGTTGTAAAAGACGCTGGTGATGCGCAAATGGCACAAATGGCACAAATGATGAAAGCAATGGGTCAAGCAATGCCTGATACTGCTCCTATCTTAGAAATAAACCCTGATCATGAAATAGTAACTAAATTAAACGGTTTAGCTGATGATGCATTAGTTTCTGATGTTTCATGGGTATTATTAGATCAAGCAAAACTATCTGAAGGTATGGAAATTACTGATGCAGTAGCATTTGCACAAAGATTAAATAGAATCACTGCCAAAGCTTTATAATATAAAACAAAAACAACGCATTTTGCGTTGTTTTGGCTTGTTTAATATTCTTACTTACTTTCTAAAGTTTCTAATGAATTTATAATAGATTTTGAAACTTCATCACTTATAATTTCTTCCCATTTTTTTATTTTATCAGGAATATTTTCCTTGCATATATCTAATACAATATCATTAAAAAATAGATTATCATTTATCATATTTATATTATTTTCTATATCAATTTTTTCCTCTTTTACATCTTGCATATTTTCATTTGCAAAATATTGCAATGCATCCATAGCTGCTTGTTTTTGTAATTCTTGTTCAAAGAAATATTCTATATCTATATCTTGCAAATTTTCTAAATCTTTTACTAGTTCATATATAGAACCAAGTGCATATTCTAGTTTTATCTCTGAGTTTTGTTCTTTAGAATTTGTAGTACTTATTAATATCCCAAGAGCTACTTGATAATATGTTTCATATTTTGCTAGGTTATTTATTATTGATGATTGATCAAAGTATTTAATTAAATTCATTATTTTTCCATTATTTTTTTGAATTATAGCAAATTTATCTTGTATTAATTACATAAAAATGTTAGGATAGATTTCTTAGTATTAAATAAAGGAAATCTCTTGGGTTTTATCAAAAATAGTATAAAAAAAATTATAAAAAGTATTGTGAAGCTTTCTAGACCAACATTTAATTTATCTGATAATACATTAAAATTCAAACTAGATTCAGATCACTTTTATACTTATGATTTACAAGATTTTGATACAAAAACTAGACATGATCCTTATATTCTTGAAGCATATACTTTAAAATCACAAAACTTATTTATTGAATATGTGCAAAGAGATATTGACGTTACTTGGAACGTCTTTCCTAGTTCATCTTATATTAATTTAGTTAAACAAAAGTTGAATCTTAAAACAATGCAAGTTTTAGAAAAGTATGAGTTTAATAATTATGAATTTATTACTTTTAAACTTGATGAACATTATATATTAAATTTTATTTATATTTATGAGATAAATAAAGATGTTTTTATCTTAGATGTAAATTCTAAACTATATGTAAATTTATTAAAAAACTTTTTGAAAAATTATACATATGCGCATGAAAAAAATGCTGAAGATACAGTAGATTTTAATTTTTCAATAACAAGAGAAAATAATCTAAATAACTATTTCTCTTATAACGGTTCGGGAAATTAGTTCCCGAAACTAGTTCCCAAATACTTGTTTAAAAATTATGTAGTTTGTGCTAATGGATTAGTTCTAATCTGAGCTTCTTTTTGTGCTATCATTATAATCAATACTCACTTTTAAAGCTTCTTTTAATCCATTTGTAACAGTTCCATTATCTAAATTTGAGTTTGTTGAGTTAGATGTATTTGTAGTTGTAGTTTCACTTCCCTTTACTACATTATCCATTACATTTTTTGCTATACCTGATAAATCAAATGCATATGATTAACTTGAAGTTAAAACTAGTGATACGATTATTGTACTTTTTTTCATATTTCATCCTATTTATATTTTTGTTTTATATTAACATTATATAATGAAATAATTATGAAAAGGATAATAAAAAAGATGATTAATGAGATTTCTAGTTATTTATATAGCTTTAAAAACAAAATAATGGAAGCAGAAGAAATTGTTAAAGAATGTGAAAAATTTGTTTTAAAATTTGCAAAACTTATTGAAGATCAGTCTTTAAAAACTGAATATGAAGAGAATTATTATACAATTCTAGGATATACATATAGATTAGAAGACAATAAGCAAAGATTGTTTTATACTTTTCAAGAAGCTATTTATGCAATAGACTTAGATAAATTAATGAGGAATGAAGATTCTTTAAAGCTAAATTGTATTGTTTATATTCTAGTTCTGGATTCAATCATAAAAGAGTATAAAACAAAAGATGTGAATGAAGATGAAAAACTAAAAGCTATAGATACATATAAAATCATACAAGACAGACAAGCAAAAGAAAACTCAAAATATCATATGTACCAAAGCTAGGAGAACAAATGGCAAAATTTACTGATAAATTAGACTCTATTGATATAGATTTTATAAAAAACAGAAAATGTTTTTATTTCAACTGCACTAAAAAATGGAAAAATAAATATTTCGCCAAAAGGTTTAGATGAGACTTTTTGGCTAAATTATTTTGGAAGTGGGAATAAAATTGCTGCACATATACTAGAAGATAAGAGAATGACTATTATATTTTGTGCTTTTGAAGGTGAAGCTAATATTTTAAGACTTTATTGTGAAGTAAAATGTATACAAGAAAAAGAAAAATCAAATAAGCTTTGATGGAAAAGATACTAAACTATTTAATTAGTTTTAGTATCTCTTTTTCAATCAATTTTATATCATTTGTTAAAGTCATAATCTCTAAATCTTTTTTTTGAATCATATTATTTTCGCATAAAGATTTCTCAAAAAATTTAATTAAGTGTTTCCAATAATCATAACCAATTAAATAAATTTTTATTCCATTTAGTTTTCCCGTTTGAACTAATGTTAATACTTCAAACAATTCATCTAAAGTCCCAAATCCTCCTGGAAAAACTACTATTGCCTTTGAATATTTTACAAGCATATATTTTCTTGAGAAAAAGTAGGTAAATGTCATACTTTTACTTGTATAAGGATTTGGGGTTTGTTCTTTAGGTAAAGTTATATTTAAGCCAATTGACTCAACTTTTTTAGTTGAAAAAGCACCTTTATTAGCTGCTCCCATAATTCCAGAACCACCACCTGTAATGATATTAATATTATTTTTAGCTAGTTTCTTTGAAAGTTTTTTAGCTAGTATTGCATATTTATCTATATCTTTTGTTCTTGCACTTCCAAATATTGTTACATTATTTTTTAAATCTTTTAATAGTTCTTTAGCTTCATTAAAGTCTTTTAGAATTTTCTTATTACTAATTACTTCATCTTTTTTCATAGTATTCCTTTGCTTTTAATTATGTATTTGTGTGAAATCAATACTACTCTAATTAAATAAAAAAGAGGAGAAAAACTTAGGAAATCGAATAATTTATCTAAACTTTGGTGGATAACGGATTTGGTCTATGTGATAATATTGGTATATTATAGGTAATAAGTCAAAATAATTTATCTACGTTTAATTGTTAGAATTCTTCGTAGACAATTTTTATTAATTCAGGATTTGAAAGTTGTCCTCTTATTATAAGAACTTCATTTTTATTTGATGTATCTCTTAATACACCACTACTAGAAAGTGCTTCAAACAAATTCATTGTTGTATTTGTAATTTTTACAGTTCCAGGTT
>CALKDR010000068.1 GCA_938084175.1 uncultured Campylobacterales bacterium | reverse complement strand
ATCACCTTTACTAGTTGGGATAGTGTGATTAGAGAATTTGAAATTATTGGTGAAGCTTCTAAGTATTTATTGAAAATAAATTATTAGATAAACAATATCAAGAAATTGTTGATTTTAGAAATCAAATAAAACAAAAGAATTAGAAAATAAAAAAGTTTTAATCAATAGAAATAGAGTTTTATGGCTTAAGACCTGGTGAAAAGTTGTATGAAGAACTACTTATCAATGATAGTGATAGACAAACAAAGTATGAGTCTATTACAGTTGTAAATCGTAGGTCTTTTGATATTGATGAGTTAAATTATAAAATGAATATTAAAAATCTAACACATACATACGAGATACATCTAGATTAAAAATAGATATATTCCCAAAATAGATAAAATATTAAACCTTTTAAATAAAAACCCAAATCATCCTTCTTTACATAATAAAAATATTAAATATAAAAGAACTAATAATATTATTTTAAGATAATAAAATATATAATCTTTAATATTATTTAATTTAAAGGATTATATATGAAAAAAGGTTTTTCACTTTTAGAGTTAATTTTCGCTATTGTTGTTATTGGTATTATTGCATCTTTTGCAATTCCAAAATATTTAGATACACGTGATTCTGCTTTAGTTTCTACTCTTAAAAGAGATATTTCCACTGCTACTACTTCTATACAAAGTTATCATCTACAAAATGGAAGTATTACTAAAATTTCAGATGCAGTTACTTTAAATCCAATAAATTGGACTATAGAAAATTTAAAAATTACTTTTCAAGATGGTACAACAGATTGTGTTGTATTAGAAGTAAAAGAAGGAAAACTAAACCTTACAGTTACTCCTACAGCTGGTGATATTTGTAAAAAGTTAGATGAAAAAGAGGGTATTAAAAGTACTATTTATGATTTGTTTTAATTCACTCAATTTTTAAAGTATAAATCGCTTTTCCAAATTTTAATATAAAGATTCTCAATGAAAACGATTACTACAGAACAAGCAAGTGAAAATTTAAAATATTATATTGATTATACCTTAGATATATATGAAGAAATAATCATATCATCACCAAAAGGTTCTATAGTTATAGAACCTGAAGATGATTATGAATTTATTCAGGAAGCTCCTAGAATATTGTCAGATAAAAAATCATTAAAAGCATTAATGGATGATCATTATCTAAGTAAAACTGTAGACGAAAGATTAAAAGATAATGAAAAACCTGTAGGGGTTGATATTGATGAATTACTCATCTTCCCTAACCCTTAAAAAAGAAGCAAACTTAGGTTTTCCAAATCTTGTAAAATTATAATATTTAAAAGTAACTATATCAGCAATTTTTGGATGATTTATTTTTTCTTCTTTTGAGAAGCCATTTCCTAGATTGAAAACTACTGCGTTTTTTAGTTTTAAAACTAGGCTTTTAAATACTTTTTTATTAAACTCATTTGTTTTATAATTTATTCCTATTACTTCACCTTCCATATCTTTGAACTTTTTTACTTTCAAGATATTTTTACTTCTTCCTGTAAAATATTCAAGACTTGGATTTTTTAGTATTATTCCTTCTGCTTTTAAATTTACTAGTTTTTCTAAATAATTATTTAAATGATCTTTGTCTTTACATTTTATTTGTTTGATTACTTTTATGTATTTGTTTTTATTTCTTTTTTGCCAAGTTTTTATTTTGTCTAGTCTTTTTAGAAAATCGCCTTTTGTATTTGGAACTTCAAAAATATTATATGTGATTTGCTCCCAATTTTTTGAAGGTGTTTTATCTAATACTATACTTT
This sequence comes from uncultured Campylobacterales bacterium, assembly GCA_938084175.1. Taxonomy (GTDB): domain Bacteria; phylum Campylobacterota; class Campylobacteria; order Campylobacterales; family Arcobacteraceae; genus Poseidonibacter. The sequence goes on along the minus strand of CALKDR010000068.1, from coordinate 20,849 downwards.
GTATATTTTCAAAATCTGCTCTTTTTGTCCATAACTCACCATCAAGTGGAAAGTTTGGAAAATCTTTTGTAAACCAAAGTGGAGCGTGTATGATATTTGCATTTTTACTTATTAGATTTTTCCCATTCCAATAGGCTCTAATACCATCAAGTTTCTCACTCATCATCCAGCCTTTTATTTCATTTGATTTTTCATATGTTTTTGGCTTTTGTAAATCCAAAGCATAAGAAAAAACTTGCAAAACAAACACTAGTAATATTGATATAAATAATCTCATAATAACTCTTTTTAAAATAATTTATATAATTATATTTAAAAAGCTATTAAATATTTTAAATAAATCATAAAGTCATAATAATTATTTAGATAAAATAATTTACTTTTCACTATATTTGATATAAATTAAGGATAATTTTTGAGTAAAAAGAATTTAACACAAGACGAAAAAGATATTTTATTAAACTCAATCAGAAGTATTGAGAATTTCCCAAAAGAGGGGATAGTATTTAAAGATATTACAACATTATTAAACGATAAAGATGCTTATTCTCTTACAATGCAACATTTTGAAGATAGATATAAAGATTATAATTTAGATTATATAGCAGGAATTGATTCAAGAGGTTTTATTTTTGGAGCTGCACTTGCAGATAGATTAGGAATAGGTTTTGTTCCTGTACGAAAAAAAGGAAAGCTTCCAAGTACAACAGCTTGTGAAAAATACGAGTTAGAGTATGGCTTTGATGAAGTAGAGATACATTTAGACGCATTTAGAGGTCAAAAAGATGCAAGAGTACTTTTAATAGATGATATTATTGTAAGTGGCGGAACTGCATTTGCAGCTGCTAATTTAATCAATAAATTAGACGTTAAATTAGTAGAAATGTGTTTTTTAATGAATATTAAAATTTTAGGTGGTGCAGAAAAATTAGAAAAAGTTGCACCTGTTTATTCAGTATTAGAAATATAAGAAAGAGATATTATGAGTGATTATATACCAAAAGCAAGTCCATTTGATCCAGATTCAAAAGGACAATTCGGGATTTTCGGTGGTCAATATGTTCCTGAAACATTAATGCCAGTTCTAAAAGAATTAGAAGCAGAATATAAAAAATACAGATTTGATGAAGAATTTTGGGCAGAAGTAAATGATTTATTAAGAGATTATGTAGGTAGAGAAAACCCTCTTTATTTAGCAAAGAATATTTCAGAAGAAATAGGTGCAAAAGTATATTTAAAAAGAGAAGATTTAAATCATACAGGAGCACATAAAGTTAACAATGTTATTGCTCAAGGATTATTAGCAAAAAAACTAGGAAAAACAAAAGTAATAGCAGAAACAGGAGCAGGGCAACACGGTGTTGCGTCTGCTACAATTGCAGCTTTAATGGGTTTAGAATGTACTGTTTTTATGGGTGCAAAAGATGTTGAAAGACAAGAATTAAACGTATTTAGAATGAAGCTTTTAGGTGCAAAAGTAATTGCAGTTCAAAGTGGAAGTAAAACTTTAAAAGATGCAATGAATGACGCAATTAGATACTGGGTTACAAATGCACGTGATACTTTTTATATAATAGGAACAGTTGCAGGTCCTCATCCTTATCCTATGATGGTGCGAGATTTCCAATCTGTTATTGGTTATGAAGCTAGAAAGCAAATATTAGAAAAAGAAAACAGATTGCCTGATTATGTAATTGCTTGTATTGGTGGGGGTTCAAACGCTATTGGAATGTTCTCACACTTTTTAGAAGACAAGGAAGTTACTTGTATTGGTATTGAAGCTGGTGGTTTAGGTCTTGATACAGATAAGCACGGATGTTCACTAGAAAAAGGAAGTCCGGGAGTTTTACATGGACAGTGTTCATATTTATTACAAGATGAAGATGGGCAAGTTTTAGAAGCGCATTCTATTTCAGCTGGACTTGATTATCCAGGAATTGGTCCTGAGCATTCATTTCATAAAGACAATCATAGTGTTGAATATGATTCAATTACAGATAAAGAAGCTTTAGATGCTTTTGTATGGTTAAGTAGAGCCGAGGGAATTATTCCTGCTTTTGAAACAGCACATGCAATTGCTTATTTAAAGAAAGCAAAAGAAAAACTAAAAGGTAAAACAGTAATTATAAACTTATCAGGTCGTGGTGATAAAGATATGATTCAAGCAAAAAGTCTATTGAATTTTGACTAAAAGGTAGGAGATGGAAGCATTCTTTAAAAAGTTTCAGCCACATTCAGGAAAAATATTAGCCTCGTTTGTGATTATATTTTTTTCCTTTTTAGCATTTAATCTTTATCAAGCGCCAGTTGATGGTTTTGAAAATAAATTTGTTTATTTACTTAAAGAGTATGGTTATATCATACTCTTTGCTTGGGGAATGCTTGAGGGTGAAGCTGGACTTATTATGGCAGGTCTTTTATCTCATACTGGTGATATGAATTTATATATTGCGATATTTGTAGCAGGACTTGGTGGTTTTGCTGGAGATCAAGTATATTTTTATATTGGAAGATTTAACAAATCTTATGTACATAGTAAGTTCAAAGGTCAACGAAGAAAGTTTGCACTTGCACACTTATTACTTCAAAAATATGGATGGCCTATTATCTTTGCTCAAAGATATATGTATGGAATGAGAACTATTATTCCTATTTCAATAGGACTTACAAGATATAACGCCAAAATGTTTGCATTTATAAATCTTATATCTGCATGGTGTTGGGCTGCTATTACTATTGTTCCTGTTTGGTATTTTGGAGAAGAGATTTTAAAAGTTTTACATTGGGCTAAAGAACATTGGTATTTTGCATTACCTCTTATTTTAGGTTTTGGTGGAAGTATAATTTATTATTTTAACAAAGCTTCTAAAAAAACTGAAAAGAAAAACAAAAAAGAAAACACAAATCAAAAGGCTAAGAATGAAAATTAATTTAACGAATTCAAGTATAAAAAAAACAAAAGCTGATTTACAAATAATATTAGTAAATGAAAAAGATGAAAAAAGTTCAAATTCTTTAGAAAACGAATTATTAGAAAGTTTAGATTTTAAAGCTAAAGATGAAGCATTAGCTTTTCTTCCTGAATCAAAGAAAATATTTGTAGGATATGAAGAAGTAAGCTATGATAGCTTAGCAATTGCAATATCAACTGCAATTAAAAAGTTTCAAAGTACTACTTTTAAATCTGCAAAGTTAGATTTAACTTCATTTGATTCTAGTATTTTAAAATCAATTGTAGAAGGTACACTTTTAGGTTCTTACACATTTGATAACTATAAATCAAAAAAAGAGAAAAAGAAAAAACAAGAACTAATAATTTGTATCCAAGAAGATGCACCTGTTTTAGATAATATTGAATTGAACTCAATCTTAGAAGAATCAAAAATTATTTCAAAAGCTGTTAATAAAGCAAGAGATATGGTAAATACAACTCCAGGTGATTTTTATCCTGAAGTAATGGCAAATTTAGCTAAAAAACTTGCAAAAGATGCAAAAATTGATTGTAAAATCAAAGGCGAAAAGTTCTTAGAAAAAAATGGAATGAATGCAATGCTTAGCGTTGGACGAGCATCTATTCATGAATCAAAGCTTATTCATTTATCATATAAACCAAAAGAGGCAAGAGGAAAAATTGTTCTTGTAGGAAAAGGTTTAACTTATGATTCAGGTGGATTATCATTAAAACCCGCTGATTATATGGTTACTATGAAATCAGACAAAGGTGGAGGTTGTGCTGTATTAGCTACTATTTGGGCAATTGCAAAACTTGACTTACCTTTTGAAGTTCATGCTGTAATTGGCGCAGTTGAAAATATGATAGGTGGAGATGCTTATAAACCTGATGATGTTTTAGTTGCTAAAAATGGTAAAACAATAGAAGTTCGAAATACAGACGCTGAAGGAAGACTAGTTCTTGCTGATTGTTTATGTTATGCACAAGATGAAATTGACGAGATTGATTATATTTTTGATTATGCAACGCTTACAGGTGCTTGTGTTGTAGGTGTTGGACAATATACTACGGGAATTATGGGAAATAATGAAAAATTAAAACAAAGTACGGTTGAAAGTGCTCATAAATCAGGCGAGTTTGCTACTAGTTTAGATTTCAACAGATATTTAAGAAAAACTATAAAATCACAAATTGCAGATATTTCTAATATTGCAAGTACAAGATACGGTGGAGCTATAACTGCAGGTTTATTTTTAGATAACTTTGTATACGAAGAAAATAAAGATAAATGGATTCATTTTGATATTGCAGGACCTGCATTTGTTGAAAGTGCTTGGGGTTATAATCCTCATGGCGCAAGTGGAGCAGGAGTTAGAATGACAATTGAGTTTTTAAAGAATTTAAAAAAATAATTACTGTGATACTATTATAATAACTTTTCTTGGTGTAATATAACAAAAACCAAGGAAAGCGTATGAAAAACTATTGCTAATATTACTTGTTATTACATATTCGTTTGGAACTGAGATAACTTTGGGAGTTGTACCACAACAAAGTCCATTAAAATTGTCTAAAAAATGGAATGCTGTAACAGAATATTTATATAAGCAAACAGGTATTAAAGTAGTTTTTAAAACTGAAAGATTTATTCCTGAGTTTGAAGATAGGATAAATAGAGGGCATTATGATATTGCATATATGAATCCTTACTATCTTATCATTGCAAACAAAAAAGAAAAATATGAAGCTTTTGTACGTGCTGCTAAAAATATTCAAGGTATTTTTTTATCAAAAGATAAAAAAATGGTACAAGTTAAGGTCTTTATATCTCTAAAATTATAATAGCAAAACACTTAAACAGTAAGTTACTTATCTCAAACACAAAAAACGGTGTTTTAGTTAAAATAGAACTTGAAAAATAAATATTTTACAAGTCTTCTATTTTATAACCTTTTTTTGATACATTTGAAATAAAAGTAGTATTCGTCTTTTCTCTAATATGTTTTATTTTATTTCTTAGTGTATCTTTTGAAAACTTTTTATCTTTCCATAAATAATCTTCAAGCTCAGCATAACTTACAACTTCGTTTAAATTTTGAATTAATAAGCTTATTATCATTGTCTCGGATTTTGTAAATTGTATAATTTCTTTGTTATAAAGTAAAGATTGTAAATTGTAATCAAAATACAATCCACCTTTAAAATTTAAAATTTTTTTAGAATTAATATAATTTTGGCACAATTGAATTGTTGTATTTATTAATTCATTTGATATTGATGTAGGAATAAAAGTAAAAATTTTATTATAAGATAAAAGCTCTTGAACATTTTCTATCTCTTCTCCTATTAAAATAATAGATATATCAATGTTTTTTATTTTTTTATATAAAAGTTCGAATGTTATTATATCTTCTTCACATCTTGTGTCAAAAACTAGAATGTCAAATTTTTCTACTTTTTCTATTATTTGAGTAAAGTCATCTATGCTTTTACAATAAACATGCTTTTCTAAAGAAGAATTGTTAGTTTGTGTGTTATCTATAACCTGCTCATTATTAGTAAAAAACAGTATAGATTTATTTTGATTATTACAGTTTATAAGTATATTTTTCATAATTATCCTTTAAGTAAATTATATAACTAATAGGATTAAAGAAATCTAAAAAACAATCAATAGTATTATTCATCTATACTGTTGTTTTTTTGTATTTTTAGTAAAATCATCTAAGTACTCTTCATCAATTTCATTTTAGGTAATAAACTTTGAAACATTGTATAAAAAAATGAACAATCAGCTTTTAAATTCTTAGTAACTAAATATATTACTCTACTTTTTTTTCAATCATATAATGTTGAATTTTTGTTGATTATTTGAAATTAATAAAGAGACAACTCTTTTAATGGTTCTTTATTTACTATATCTTTTATCCTTTGGATATTTAATGTTAATTAAGTTTAACTAATCAATTTTATCTATTTTTTTGCCATAATCGTTTATAATGTGTTTATAAAAATATCTTCTAGAATGACTATTAATAGTTGTTGTAAAATACTTATGAATAAATAAAAAAGGAAATAAATGGGATTAGGTGTAGGAATAGTAGGATTACCAAATATAGGGAAATCGACAACGTTTAATGCGTTAACAAAAGCACAGAATGCGGAAGCTCAAAATTATCCGTTTTGTACAATTGAACCAAATAAAGCAATTGTGCCAGTTCCAGATAAAAGATTAGATGAATTAGCAAAAATTGTAATTCCAGATAAAATTCAACACTCAACAATTGATTTTGTTGATATTGCAGGATTAGTAAAAGGTGCATCAAAAGGTGAAGGTTTAGGAAATAAATTTTTATCTAATATTAGAGAAGTAGAAGTTATTCTACATATGGTTAGATGTTTCGAAGATGAAAATGTTGTGCATGTCGAAGGTGGAATTGATCCTGTAAGAGATATTGAAATTATTGAAACAGAATTGATTTATGCTGATATTACTCAAGTTGAGAAAAAATGTGACAAATTAAAAAAAGAATCAAAATTTGATAAAGTTGCTGCTTCTAAATTTGAAGTTTGTACTGCATTATTAAAACACCTTGAAAATTTAGAAGCTGCAAAAACTTTTGAAGATAGTGAAAATGAATTATTCATTGAATTAGACAGAGAATTAAGATTATTATCAAATAAAGATGTAATTTATGGAGCAAATGTTGATGAAGATTCATTAGCAGATGGTGGAAATAAATTTGTTGATTTAGTAAAAAATCACGCAAATAATGTAAATGCTGATGTTATTGTATTATGTGCAAAAATTGAAGAAGAATTAGTAGGTCTTGAAGAAGATGAAGCACAAGAATTTTTAACAGATTTAGGTGTAGTAGAATCAGGATTAGAACAAATTATTCATAAAGCATTCGATAAACTTGGACTTCAATCATATTTCACTGCAGGAAAAATCGAAGTAAGAGCTTGGACAATTCCAAAAAATACAAAAGCACCACAAGCAGCAGCTGTTATTCATAATGACTTTGAAAAAGGTTTTATTAAAGCAGAAGTTATAGCTTACGAAGATTTTGTAGCATTAGGTGGAGAAGCTAAGGCAAAAGAATCAGGAAAACTGAGACTTGAAGGTAAAGATTATGTTGTTAAAGATGGTGATGTAATGCACTTTAGATTTAATACATAATAAATTCGTTATAAAAATAACAAAAAAACAGGAGTTTCCTTTTTCTATAAATATAGTAGAAAAGATTGAGTCATTAGCACCATTACCAAAGACGATTATAGAAATAGAAGAGTTTAGAAAAAAGTATGAAAAAGAGTCAAATGATTTATTAGAAATAATAGAAAAGATGCCCTAATAATTTCTACATTATTGAAAAATTTCTAACTCTGCTATGTTCGGATTTAGATCAAAGGTTGAAATACTAGCCGAGCTGTTAACTTATATTAGATGTAATTAAAACGGCATGTAATGTTTAAGATCCAATGAGTGAAAACACTCAACTAGTAATAACAAAAGCCAAAGAGTATGGCTTAAATGTAAAAGCTTTAGAACAAAGCTATTGAGAAATTAGAAGATAGATTATTAGACGAGTAAAGTCTAATAATTCACTTCAAATAAAAAACTATAAACCTTGTAAAATTACATTCCACAAATATTCAACTTCTTCATCATCTAAATTAATAAGTTTTTTCTCTTCAAATAACTCTTTTATTTTTTTTAATTCAAATATTCTTGAATAAGTACACTTAGCATGAACAGGGAGAAATCCTCTTACTAAAGATATGTTTTCAGTAATAACACTTTCGCATATTAAGCATTCATAATCAGTATGAAGTCTTCCCTCATATTCTAAAATAGATAAATAAGATTCACAAATAGCTCTTAACGCATTTTGTTTAATCATAATATGCACTAACTTATCTAAGTTATAAAAATAAAAAGCATCAATTTCTTCTAAATCTTTTAAATGAGGTTTAAAGTTTTTGATAAATCTTTGCCAGCAATACATTTTTTCATAATCCAAAATCCATGGAAAACCTAATTGTATAACATCTTTTAACCTGGGAATTGTAGAGCGAGTGTCTTCTAGTTCAAAATCTATTTTATAACCTATATTAATATTAGAATGTCTTGCACCATAAAATCTATAAGTTGTTAAAATAGATGTTTCTGTTAGTAATGTTACTATTAAGTCATCATCTTTTACAGGTTTTATATCTATTATATAACCTTGCATAAAAAAGTTTAGTCCTCTTTTCTCATTTCATTTATTTCTTCCATGATCTCTTTTGCTTCTTCATCATCGATTTCATTTTCATCTAAATCTTTTAGCATATCGGTAAAGTCTTCTCTCATTTCTTGCATTGAAGCTAACTCTTCTTTTGTTCTTTCATCTTCTTTTTTTGCTGCAATTATTTCAAATAATTCATCAATATAATCTTCTATTTCTATTAGTACATCATTTTTTATTAAAGAGGCTAATTCTTCTTGAATTGTCATTAGTTTTCCTTGTTTGATTTATTTGAAATTGTATCTAAAAATAACTAGCCTTTTGCTTCAATAAAAACAAATAATTAATTTGATATACTCTATAAAATAATTATGTAAGGAAAATAAATGCAATTTGATAATGTTTCTATAGCAAAAGCTGCAAGTGTTCTTTTTGAGGGTAATATCACAAGCAGAAGTATTGAATTTGAAGATGGCTCTAGAAAAACTTTAGGTATTATGTTACCAGGTGAATATGAATTAAATACTGTTCATACACAAGTAATGGATATCCAAAGAGGTGAGTTAGAAGTTCTTTTACCAGCAAAAGAATGGGTTAGATATGAAGGACCTACAACATTTGAAGTTCCTGCAAATTCAAAATTTAAATTAAAAGTGCATTCATTAGTTGATTATTGTTGTTCTTTTATAAAAGTTAGATAAACAAATATTTAACTATCTGTAAATAATACAAAATTAATTGTATTATTTACAGAAAATAACGCTACCTAGTATAACATCTCTTCTTTAATCTCTTCAAATTTTAATATCTTTTTACCAAAATGGCTTTTTGAAAAAGCTTTTGCTTCTTTTTCATTTTTAAATGGAATTAATTCTTCTCCCATTGGTCCATAAATATTAGAACCTTTTACATAAAAAGCGCTTTTTGCATCTAATGAATTTAAAGTATAATAATCAGTTACAACAATTTTTGATATATCACTTTTTAAATGTTTATGCTCAAACTTATTAGGATTAAAATAAAACTTCATCATATCTTTTACACCATCAAAATAATGAGTATGTTTTTGCTTTACATTTATTTGTGCAACCCATTTTGGATATTTTGATACAAACATTCCACATACAGGGCATTTTGCATCTTGAGGCACTTTTATCATCTTATCTTGATTTGCAGCTAAAACAGGATTATATAAATATATAGCAACAGCTTGTTGCATTTTTGGTTTTAAAGTTTTACATAATTTATTATCAATTATATATTTTTTACTCTCACCTACAGAGTTAAATTCAGGGTATTTATCTTGCTTACACATAGCAGCATAAATCTTTTTACCCTTTTTAGCCATTGTAACTCTTTTTTTATCAACTTTTGTATTATCATTTTTCATTGATCTTTTTGCAATTTCTAATGTTTGCTCAAATGTATGAATTTTACCACCAAACTCTTTTTGAAAAGCAAGAGCTTCTTTTTGTTCTAAAAATGCGTACTTACTAATTGCACTCATTGTTCCTTTCTTTGAGCTACCTACTACATAAAAGGCATCTTTTGCATCGATTAGTTTTAAAGAGTTAGTATCAACTACTTCAATTTTTTTTATTTTATTTTCATGATGATTATGTATTTTAGCTTGGCAATGAATCGAACAATATTGTTCTTTTTTACCATTTTTAAAAGTTGTAACATGAGAAGTTTTATAAAACTTTGTAAGATGCATACCACATACATTACAGAAATTTTTACTAGAATCAGTTTTAACCAAAGTAGCATCTTTCGCATTTACACTTTGAAACATTTTATTTTCGACAGCACTTAATGTTGTAAGTAATAAACCTACAATACTCAAGTTAATTAGCAGCTTTTTTAACATATCTTTCCTTTTTGTGTTTGTAAAAGTATATAAGGAATAAGTTAAATTAATGTTAATATTTAGTAATATAAGACTTTAAGGAGAATAAACATGAGAAATATTTTTATTATTACAGTTGTTGTAATAGCAATGGGATATATGTTTTCAATTTTAGCAACAAAATATGAAACAATAAAATCTACAAATGAAACTATAAAAAAAGTTAATCAAAAGTAAAATATTTTAGGCATAAAAAAAGGTAGAAGCTAAATAGCTTCTACCTTTTCTTTATTTTGCTACTTTTCTTAATTACGAAACAGTTACAGTAACAGGAGTTGATTCCCAGATACCATGTTTAGTACAGTAACCATGAGCAACTAAATTTAATTTTTTTCCATTAGGAATAATTGTAAAAGTAGTAGTATTATGTGCTTTAACATTTCCTAAAGTTCCTGGAATGTATGTAGCTACTGCTAATTTAGTTTCACCATTAAATAATGTAACTGATTCAATATAGTGATCAAAATCATCTGGATGAGTATATTCGTTACCCATTTTAACTGTTACTTCAAAAGGCTCACCTGCAACTGCAGTATCACCACAGTGAATAAATGGACTATGTCTATCAATTAAATCTTTCTTTGCTTCTCTTTCTACTGTATCAATGTCTACGTATTTGTTAATTTTTGGCATATTTTCTCCTGAATTTTTAAATTATTTGATTATACAATAATTATTCTGAAATTAAATAGGATATTTTTTATCCTAAATGAATAATTATCCTAAATTAGATTTCACGTGTATATTTTGCTCATATTTGGTATAATCCAACAATGAATAAAGAAGACTATTTTATAAAACAATTTTCAAGTAATAAAATTATTGGTGATGATGGAGCAGTTATTAAAAATACTGTTTATTCAATGGATGCATTTTTCCAAAATGTTCACTTCAAAAAAGAGTGGATGAGTTTAAAACAAATTGCATATAAATCAATGATTATTAATATCTCAGATGCAATTGCGATGAATGCAAAGCCAAAATATGCACTTTTAAGTATTGCAATTCCATCTTCGTATGAAGAAAAAGATTTAAAACAACTAGCAAGTGGTTTTAAAAAAGCTGCAAAAGAGTTTGGAATTTTAATCATTGGTGGAGATACAATTTCAAATGAAAAGCTTGATATTTCAGTAACAATAGTTTCAAAAACTAAAAACCCAATTTACAGATCAGGTGTTAAAAAAGATGATCTTTTATGTTACACAGGTGATTTAGGTAAGTGTAAAAAAGATTTAGAAAAACTTTTCGCAAAAGAAAAGATTTCAAAAAAATCTAAATTTATTAAACCAAAACTTAATGCAGAGTTTTTTTACGAAGTATCAAAATATGTGAATGCCTCACTTGATATTTCAGATGGTTTGTTTTTTGAACTTGAAAGGTTATCAAAAGCTTCAAAAGTTGGTTTTGAGTTTTTTAAACAAATAAAAGAAGATCTTGGTACATCAGGAGAAGAGTATGAAATGCTTTTTTCTTTTGCAAAAAAAGATTTGAAAAAAGTTGAGAAAATAGCAAAAAAACATAATATAAAATTAAATATATTTGCCAAAGCAATAAAAGGTAAATATGAAACTAAAAGTAAAAATCACCACTTTTAAAAATAAAATATAAAAAATTAAGGAAATATATTGAGCCAATTACAAAGATATTTAAATCATTCACACATTGATGTTTTATTTAAACAAAATAAAGATGATTTTGTTGTTACAGAAATACCACTATATGAGTTTTCAGGTGAGGGTGAGCATTTAGTTTTAAAAATTAGAAAAAAAGATTTAGCAACTTGGGATGCTTTAGAAATTATTGCAAAATTTGTTGGATGTAGAAGTAGAGATATTGGATATGCAGGACTTAAAGATAAAAATGCAATGACAGTTCAAAGTATTTCAATTCATAAACAATATGAAGAAAAACTAAAAACATTTAATCATCCTAATATCAAAATTTTGGGAACTACTTATCATAATAATAAAATTAAAGTAGGGCACTTAAAAGGTAATAGTTTTTTTATTAGACTAAAAAGAGTTAATGTTATTGACTCAAGAAAAATTGAAAGTGCATTAGGAAGTATTGTATCTGTTGGTATGCCTAATTATTTTGGATTTCAGCGATTTGGAATTGATGGAGATAATTACAAAAAAGGTAAGGCAATAATTGATGGAGAGTTAAAAGAAAAAAGAAGAAACTTAAAACAAATGTATATAAATGCATATCAATCTCATTTATTTAACTCTTGGCTTTCAAAAAGAATTGAAATTTCAAAACTAGTAGATGCTTTTGAACCTAAAGAGATTTTCGAAAAATTAAACTTACCACTTGATGTTGTAAAAAGAATGAAGAAACAAAAACATCCTTTAAAAATAATGACAGGTGATTTATTATCTCATTATCCATTTGGTAAAATATTTACAATAGAAGACTTAGAAACTGAATCAGATAAGTTTTATGAAAGAGATAGAGTACCTACTGGTCTTTTATCAGGTAAAAGAGTAAAGAACTCTGTTGATTTAGCTTATGAAATAGAAAAAGAGTTTGAAGCACCAACAGGTGAAGATGGTGCCAGAAGATTTGCATGGGTTTTTCCTTCTGATGTAGAATCAAACTATAAAGAAGATAAAAACTGGATGGAATTAAAATTTACATTACCAAAGGGTTGTTACGCAACTGAGTTAATTGCAGAAATAATCCATTAATAATATAATAATAAGTTTACTTAGCTTAGAATTTACAACTTGACGTATTAAAAGAATATTTTCGAAATATGAAGAATTAATAAAAGAACTATGTGATGTCATTAAAGAATCAGAGAAGAATGCTTCTTTTATTTGTGATGACTTAGAATCAATATCACAAACAGTTCATAGTTTTTCTCTTCTAACACATGAAAAAAAAAGTTTCAAATGCCTTGAGTTTATTACAGCATCAATATTTACATAGACAAAAGATTGAACGTGTAGTAAATTTTTTATGCGAGAAAAATAATATAGATAAAAGTGAATTTGGATTGGCTTCTGGCGCTAAAAGCATTGATTCTTCTGATATAGAAGATGCTTTAAGTGAAGATGAACTAGAAGCTTTAATAAAAGAAATGTAATCGTAAAAAGAGATTACTTTTTACAAGCATCTCTGTTAACATTATTTAAGTTACCAAATATTCTAAGTATTTTAAGCTCCAGTTCTTTAGCTTTATTATTTAAAGTTTCATTATTCTGTTTATTGAAACTATCAATTTCATTCGTTGTTTCAATATCTATTTTCTTACCTGAATTTAAATGCTCATTTGCCCAAATACTTAAACTTGTATTCTCTTTTACTTTCCAGATAAAGTTGATATAATAGAAATATATAATACTAAAACGGCAATTTGACTATCGGCTTCATCAAGTGAAAAAGTAAGATTCATTACTCCAATAACATCACCTTCTTTTTGGTTAACATGACACATTAAACAATCATTTGAAGTTGTAAGTATTATAACAGAGATACTACTAATTGACTTAAGAATGAACAATACCAAAATTATTTTGTTGCTAATCTTTTTTGTTATTAAATCGAGCATGATGCTAACTTTTAGTTTAAGTAGAATTATCATATAATTGAATACGGTTAGAAGATATTAAATAAGATGTTTAATTACAAAAGAGTAGTAAAATGATAGTAGGCCTTATAGGTAAAATAATAAAAAAAGAACCAACATTATTAAATCTTAATGTCAATGGTATAATTTATGAGATTTTTGTTTCTTTAAATTGCAGTTCAAAAATTATAAGTGATGACGTAAAATTAGATATAACTCACATAATCAGAGAAGATTCTCAAACACTATATGGCTTTTTAGATTCAAGTGAAAAAAAGCTTTTTGATACAGTTATTAGAATTAATGGAGTTGGACCTAAAGTTGCACTTGCAATTTGCTCAACATTCACTCCTTCTTCATTTGCACAAATAGTAAATGAAAATGATGTTTCAATGTTAAAAAGAGTTCCTGGAATTGGTCCAAAAGGTGCAAGTCGTATTTTGGTAGAACTTTCTGGAATTGTTATTGATTTAAATGATGCAGAAGAAGGAAATAATAATAAAGCTGCTTTAGAAGCTTCATTAGCTTTAGAATCTTTAGGTTTCAAAAAAGATGTTTTAGCTAAAATACTTAAAACTTGTACATCAAGTACAACTGGTGAATTAGTAAAAGAAGCATTAAAAAAATTACAAAAATAAAAATCAAGGTAAATAGATGAAAATAGCAATAGTTTTTGGCGGAGTTAGTTTTGAACATGAAATTTCAATTGTAAGTTCAATTGCAATGAAAGATGTTTTAAGTGATGAATTAGTTTATATTTTTTTAGATGAAAATAGAGACTTTTATCATATTCCAACAAATGTAATTAAATCAAAATTATTTAGCTCAGGTGAGTATAAAAAATGTGATAAAGTTACTATTTCTAAAAACGGTTTTTATAAAAAAACAGGACTTTTTGGAAAAGAAAAAGCTATTGATTTTGATGTTGTTTTAAATCTTTCTCATGGAGGCGATGGAGAAGATGGCATTTTATCTTCTGTATTAGATTTTTTCAATATTCCATTTATTGCTCCAAGAACTGAAGCTTGTGTAGTTTCTTCAAATAAGTTTTTAACAAAAGGTTATGCTTCATCTGTTGATGTTAAAACACTTGACTATAAATATTATACAAAAGGTGATGCAGTTATAGTTAACAGTTTTCCTGTTATTGTAAAACCTGTAAGACTAGGCTCTTCAATTGGTGTTGCAATTGTTAAAACACAAGAAGAATTAGATTATTCTTTAGATGTGGCTTATGAGTTTGATAATGCAATTATTATAGAACCTTTTATTTCAGGTGTTAAAGAATACAACCTTGCAGGAACTAAAGTAAATGGAGAGTTTAAATTCTCTATTATTGAAGAACCACAAAAAACAGAATTTTTAGATTTTGATAAAAAGTATTTAGATTTTTCAAGAACATCAACAGCTCTTGAAGTAGATTTAGGTCATGAGTTAAATGAAAAAGTAAAAACTGCTTTTGAAAAGATTTACAATAATCTATTTGAAGGTTCAATAATTAGATGTGATTTCTTTATTGTTGATAATGAAGTTTATTTAAATGAAATAAACTCAATTCCAGGTTCTATGGCAAATTATTTATTTAGTGATTTTAATACTTTATTCAAAAGTGTTGCATCTTCACTACCAAGAAGAAAACATATTCCGGTTACTTATGAATATGTAAATAAAATTCATGCAAGTAAAGGTAAATAACTTTGGCATCAAAAAGTTTAACTTTTGATAATAAAGTATTTGAAATTTCTTATGAAATAATAAATCCAAGCTGTAAAAAAGATATAGTCTTTTTACATGGTTGGGGTTCAAATAAAGATATTATGAAAAATGTATTTTCTCCATATTTAAAAGATTTTAGACACATTTATATTGATATGCCAGGTTTTGGAAAGAGTGCGAATGAGTATGAATTAACAACAAAAGAATATGTAAAAATAACAGATGATTTTTTAACACTGTTAAACTCAAATAAAGAGATAATAGTAGGTCACTCTTATGGTGGAAAAGTTGCTACTTTATTAAACCCTAAGAATTTAGTTCTTTTAAGTTCTGCTGGAATATTAGAAGAAAAGTCATTTGAAGTAAAAACAAAAATTGCTTTTGCAAAGTTTTGTAATACTTTGGGCTTATCAAAATTTACAAAAATGTTTAGAAGTGCTGATGTTAGTACTATGAATGAAGGAATGTATAAAACTTTTAAAAATGTTGTAAATGAAGATTTTTCAACTTTTTTCCAAGGTTACAAAAACAATGCTTTGATTTTTTGGGGTAAAAGTGATACTGCAACTTCTTTGGAATCTGGAAAAAAAATTGCTTCTTTAATTGACTCATCAACTTTTATATCTTATGATGGTGACCATTACTTCTTTGTGAAGAATGCAAAAGATATAAGCGAGAGAATAGAAAATGGAATACTTTAATTTATTTACACAAATTTTATTAATTATGAGTTTAGGTTATTACCTAATTACAAATCTTCAATGGTACAACTACAAATTAGAAAGAGTTGTTTTAAAACATCACAAATGGCAATGGCATATAACTTACTTTATCACTCCAATTGTACTTTTTTATCTAATTCCTGATATTTATTATTCAATATACTTTTATATACTATTTTTTACAAGCTTTATTATTTGGAATAGAAAACTAGATCGTCCTGTTGTTCTTACTTCAAGAGTAAAAAGATTTTTAGCAATTTTATTATTTGCTACTTTTGCAATTTCAGGTTTATGTTTAGCAAATGAAGAATGTAATAATACTTTTGTATTCATTCCTTTAATAATTGCATATCTAGCATCTACACTTTTAGAAAAAATATTCTTTATTTCTTTCAAACATAAAGGAAAGCAAAGAGTACATAGTATTGCAGGATTAAAAATTATTGCAATTACAGCATCTTTTGGAAAAACTTCAATTAAAAACTATTTACACCATGTTTTAAAGAAAAAGTATAAAACATACAAAACTCCAAGATCGGTAAATACTATAGGTGGAATTGTCTTAGATGTAAATAGAGATATACCTTTAGATACTCAAATATATATAGCAGAAGCAGGGGCAAGAGAAAAAGGTGATATTGAAGAAATAACTATGTTCTTAGAACCACAATTTTGTGTTGTAGGAAGTGTTGGTGAACAGCATATTGAATATTTTAAAACCTTAGATAATATCATTCATACAAAAATGGAATTATTAAAATCCCCTCGTATGCAAAAAGGTTTTGTTCATGAAAGTGTTCCTATTAAAAAATATGACACTATCACAAAGTTTCCAAATAATTTACATATTACAAAAAGCTCATTAGAAGGTATTTGGTTTGATGTTGAAATTAATTCACAACTAGAACATTTCCATGCTCCAATTCTTGGAAGTTTTAATGCTATCAACTTAACAGCAGTAATATTAGTAGCACATGAGCTTGGTATGAGTATTGATGAGATTAAACTAGCTTTTAAAACACTTCCACAAGTTGAACATAGACTACAACTTATAAAAGCAGGTGGGAAAGTTATTGTTGATGATTCTTTTAACGGTAATTTAGAAGGTATGCTAGAAGCTGTTAATATCTGTGCTACTTATGAGGGTCGTAAAGTAATTATAACTCCAGGACTTGTAGAATCAACAGATGAAGCTAATATTCTTTTAGCAAAAGAAATAAATGAAAAATTTGATTATGTGATATTAACGGGAAGTTTAAATACACAACTTTTAAGTGCACATATAAATAATGAAAAAGTATTTATCTTAAAAGATAAAGCTTTAATGGAAAGTACATTAGCTGAGCAAACAAGAGTAGGTGATTTAATTCTTTTTGCTAACGATGCACCAAACTTTATATAGGATATTAAATGGAACACTTATATGCACCTTGGCGATTTGAATATGTAAGTGAAGAAAAAATACAAGGTTGTATTTTTTGTCACATATCTCAAAATAAAGATGATGAAAAACTTCAAGTTCTTTTTCATGATGAATATTGTTATGTGGTTATGAATAAATTTCCATACTCTCCTGGACATATGATGGTAATACCTCATTTTCATACTGATAAAATAGAAGACTTAGATGATGAAATATGGATTGCTATGAGTATACGTGTTAGACAAGCTGTTAAGCTTTTAAAAGATGTTATGTCTTGTGAGGGTGTAAATATTGGTATGAATCTTGGCAAAGCTGCAGGTGCTGGTATTGAGCAACATGTACATTATCATATGTTACCACGATGGCTTGGCGATACAAATTTTATTTCTTCAATTGCAGGTACACGTGTTTATCCTGCTAATTTTGATGAAATTTATAAAAAAATTAAAACTAACTCTTCTAAATATTTTATATAATATTCAATAAAAAAATGTCCTTAAGCTTACTATATGCTTAAAGACATATCTAAATAGCTATAGTTATCCTTTTTAAAAGGAAACAAAATAGCACTTTTTCTATACAAAACCCCTTTATACTTGACATCTAATCTCTTTTAAGTTATAATCCGCGTCCATAAAAAGGGTTAGAGTGCGATTTATCGTATGTCTAACGAGTTCTTTAAAGGAAAAAAATGGAAAAGATTAGATTAAAATTAAAAGCTTACGATCATAGAGTTTTAGATCGAAGTGTTGCTTCAATTGTTGAAGCTGTTAAGAGAACTGGTGCAGAGTTAAGAGGTCCAATACCTTTACCAACGAAGATCAGAAGATATACAGTTATCAAAGGTCCTCACGTTAACAAAAGTTCACGAGAGCAATTTGAAATTAGAGTTCATTCTAGAATGATCGATATTATAGCTGCAACTCCAGATACTGTGGATTCATTGATGAAACTTGACTTAGCTCCAGAAGTTGATGTTGAAGTTAGATCAATGGGTCAAGAATAAGAAAGGGTAATAAATGGAATTTATCGTAGAAAAAATTGGTATGAGTAGAACTGTTTCAGTTCCTGCTGTTCCTGTTACACTTTTAAGAGTTCTTGATACTAAAGTATGTGAAGTTACTGACGGTGTAGCATTTGTTTCTTATGCATCTGGTAAAAAGATGAATAAGACAATTGAAGGTCAACAAAAGAAATTCGACTTATCTAAAGAGTTTAACAGATTTGCAACTATTACTGTAGCAAATACTGAAGCTGGTGATTTAGATGTAAGTGGTTTATCAGAAGCAAAAGTATTAAAAACAACTTTTAACTCAAAAGGTAGAGGTTTCTCTGGTGTAGTTAAAAGATGGAACTTTGCAGGTGGTAGAGCATCTCATGGTCACAGAATGGGTAGAAGAACTGGATCAATCGGTAATGCTGAATGGCCAGGTAGAGTACAACCAGGTAAGAAAATGCCAGGACAATACGGAAATACAACTGTTAGCGTTAAAAATGAAGTTGTTTCATTTGATGCAGAAACTGGAATTTTAGTAGTTAAAGGTTCAGTATCTGGAGCAAACGGTAGATTAGGAAAAGTAAAGGTTGCTAAATGAGTAATGCAATAGTATTAAATGACAAATTTGAAGCTAATGGTGATGTAGCATTACCAGCTAAGTTTGCTGAGATTAACTCTCACAACTTATACTTATATGCTAAATCATACTTAGCAGCTCAAAGAGCAAATACTGCTAGAGTTAAAAATAGATCAGAAGTTAGTGGTGGTGGTAGAAAACCTAAAGCACAAAAAGGTTCTGGTGGAGCTAGATACGGTTCTACAAGATCACCATTATTTGTTGGTGGTGGACAAGTTTTCGGACCTAGTAAAAGAAACTATGTTCAAAAAATAAATAAAAAACAAAAAGCTTTAGCATTAAGTTTTGCTATAAATGCACAAGCTGATAACGGTTCTTTATTTGTAACTGATTCAATTATTGTTGAATCTGGGAAAACTAAAGACGCACTTACAATTTTAAACAAATTAAACCAAAGAGATACTCTAGTTGTAGTTGATACAATTGATGAGAAAACATACTTAGCGTTTAGAAATGTTAAAAATTGTTACATGATTGAAAAGCAAGAAGTTAACGCTTATTTAATTGCTGCATACCATTCAGTACTAATTGAAAAATCAGTATTTGAATCATTAACAAAAGAGGCTTAAGATGGCAGATATAACAGATATTAAAGCAATATTATATACAGAAAAAACGATTGAGCTTCAAGAAAATGGTGTAATCGTGGTTCAAACTAGTCCAAGAATGACTAAAAACGGACTTAAAGAAGTATTTAAAGAATATTTTGGTGTTACTCCATCAAAAGTTAATTCTTTAAGACAAAATGGAAAAGTTAAAAGATTTAAAGGGAAATTAGGTTCAAGACCAGATTTCAAAAAATTCTATGTAACATTACCAGAGGGCGCTGAAATAGCGAACCTTTCAGCTTAAGGAGATATGAATGGCAATTAAAAAATTTAGACCAATAACTCCTGCAAGAAGATTTATGTCTGTAATGGATACTTCTGATATTACTTCAAAAGCAACTGTAAGATCTTTACTTGTAAGAGTAAAAGCAAGTGCTGGTAGAAATAATAACGGTAGAATCACTTCTAGACACAAAGAAGCAGGTGCTAAGAAATTATATAGAATTATTGATTTCAAAAGAAATAAATTCGGTGTAGAGGGTACTGTTTCAACTATTGAATATGACCCATATAGAAACTGTAGAATTTGTTTAATTACTTATGCTGATGGTGATAAAAGATATATTTTACAACCTTCTGGATTAAAAGTTGGAGCAAAAGTTCAAGCTGCTGAATCAGGACTTGATATTTTACCAGGTAATGCAATGAAACTTATCAATATTCCAATTGGTACAATGGTTCATAATATTGAAATGAAACCAGGTAAAGGTGGACAAATAGCTAGATCTGCTGGTGGATACGCTCAAATCATGGGTAGAGAAGAAAGATATGTAGTTCTTAGATTACCATCTGGTGAAATGAGAAAAATTCTTTCTGTTTGTATTGCAACAATTGGTATTGTTGGTAATGAAGACTTCTCTAATATGGTTATCGGTAAAGCCGGTCGTCAAAGACATTTAGGTAAGAGACCACAAACAAGAGGATCAGCAATGAATCCAATTGATCACCCGCATGGTGGTGGTGAAGGTAAGACTAACTCTGGAAGACATCCTGTTACTCCATGGGGTATGCCAACTAAAGGTTATAAAACTAGAAAGAAAAAAGCTAGTGATAAACTAATCATTTCAAGAAAAAAG
>CALKDR010000067.1 GCA_938084175.1 uncultured Campylobacterales bacterium | reverse complement strand
AGCAAGTCCAATTGCAGTATTAACCCAGCCATCTGGAACAACTTGGATAATTGCTAGTTGGAAAAATAAAATCACAACAATAATTGGTATTAAATCCCTAAAAGATTCTTTTAAAAGTTTTAAAAAGAAGTTAAATTGCATCATAATAACTTTTCACCTTATATGTTTTTACTAAATTATTAATTTAGCTATGTTGACTTATTATACAGTATTTTAGATAAAAAATTGATATATTTTGATTATTTATAACAAAGCAGGAAACTGCTTTGTCATTTATACTTGATGAGAAACTTGTTTAGATAATCTTTCTTTTTGTGAAAGATATGAGTTTAATGCGCTTAAATATGCTTTAGCTGTTGCTAACATAGTATCAATACTTAATCCATGTCCAACAAAAGCAGGAGATTCTTTATCAAAAGATACTCTAGTTGTAACTTTTGCAAGTGCGTCTTTACCTTCTGATACCGATGTAACTTTATAATCTTTTAATTCACCGTTATATCCAGTTAATCTATCGATTGTTTTAAAAATTGCATCCATTGTACCATCACCAATTGCTGCATCTTGCATAATTTGTTCTTGGAATTTAATAGAAACAGCTGCAGTTGGAACACCGTTTGAACAATCAGAAATTTGTAATCCTACTAACTCATATGTTTTGTCTTGGTTTAATGCTTCATCAGTTATTAACATTCTAATATCATCATCAGTTACATCTTTTTTCTTATCAGCTAAAATTTTGAATCTTTCAAAAGCAGCATTTAACTCTTCATCAGAAACTTTATCAAAACCTAAGTGCTCGATTTTATCTCTAAATGCAGCACGTCCTGAATGCTTACCTAAAATTAATGTAGATTCTTTAAATACACCTACATCTTCAGGTTTCATAATTTCATAAGTTTCTTGATGTTTTAAAACACCATCTTGATGAATACCACTCTCATGAGAAAATGCATTTTTACCAACAATTGCTTTATTTTGTTGAGGCTCAACTCCTGTTACAGTTGCAACTAATCTAGATGTTGGATAAATTTCAGATGTATTAATACCTGTATATAAATCTAAAAAAGCATCTTTTCTTGTTTTAATAGCCATAACAGCTTCTTCTAAAGCAGAATTACCAGCTCTTTCTCCTAAACCATTAATCGTAACTTCAATTTGTCTAGCTCCATTTAAAACAGATTCTAAAGTATTTGCAGTTGCTAATCCTAAGTCATTATGATTATGAACAGAAATAATAGCTCTATTGCCTGCAAAATCACTTAATTCTTTAACCATAGCACCTAATTCATTTGGTAATCTATAACCAACAGTATCAGGTAAATTAATAGTAGAAGCACCTGCTGCTATTACTGCATCCATAACTTCTTTCATAAATGAAATTTCAGACCGTCCTGCATCTTCTAATGAAAACTCTACATCATCAACAAATGTTTTTGCATACTGTACAGCATGAACTGCTCTTTTGATAACTTCTTCTTCACTCATTTTTAATTTGTATTTCATATGAATTGGAGAAGTTGCAATAAATGTATGAATTCTGTGTTTTGCCGCTTTAGAAACTGCTAAACCTGATTGTTTAATATCATTGTCAATTGCACGGCTTAGTGAACAAATAGAGGAATTAGTAACTTGTTCAGCAATTCTTGAAACTGCATCAAAATCCCCAGGACTTGCCGCTGCAAAACCAGCTTCAATAACATCAACACCTAATTTTTCTAACTGTAATGCTATTTTGATTTTTTCTTCTGTATTCATTGAACAACCAGGTGATTGTTCTCCATCTCTTAATGTTGTATCAAATACTATAATCCTATTTTTATCCATTTTGTGTACCCTTTGTAATATGTATTATTATATCTTTTTTTATAAAAAAGAAAACTGTAATGTAATTTGGTGATTTGTAAAAGTCTAATTTGTAAATTAGAGTGAATGTGTAAGTAGCAATGAAGAGTTGACACTTTTGATGAAATGGTTATTATCATAATTGAATATTTTCATAGAACTCTCCTGTAATTTTAAAAAGTGCATAAGTATAATTAATTTAAACTATTTTGTCAAGACTTCTGTAGAAGAATCACAAAGAACTACTTGATTACGACTTTTTATTTTTGCTTGATATAATGCAATATCAGAATATTTGTATAATTTTTCTTCATTAGTCAAATCATTGGCATTTTGAACGATTATTCCAGCAGATACACTTACAAAATCGTTACATTTACTGTTCTTATGTTCAATTTTTAAAGCTCTAATTGCAGATATGATATCTTCTACATGTAATATAGATTCTTGAATACCTGAACCTGAAAAAATTAAACAGAACTCTTCTCCACCAATTCTAAAAGCATAATCGCTAGATCTTAAAGTATTTTCTTTTAAAACTTTTCCATTTTTTTCTAAAACCTTATCTCTTAAGGTATGCCCATAAGTCTCATTTGTATCTTCATGTCTTAATATTCTATGATTTGAACCAATTAATTAGTTTTATTACAAATTTAGAAATTTTAAGCTCAATTGCTTTTAAAAAACAATCAATATCAGAATATGCTGTAGTTATAATAATAGGAACAGAAGTACTACCAATCTCTTTTATCATTAATTTTTAACAGTTCTACAAATTACTCAATCCCATTTAGACTTTTAACTATCTCTCTAATCCAAAGAATAAATCAACAATAATCTTTGGGGTATCTTTATGATATATTCCGATAAAAGGCATTTGTATTTTTCAGATTTTTTAACAATTTTAAGTTTTGTATTAATACTTGGGTTTAATTCAATTAATATATCCCAATTTCTTTTTTTAAAAAATCTTTTTTCCTTTAATATCATTAAATCCATTTAAAGATGAAGATTTTTTTGTAATTAAATAGTATTAAGTATAGCAAAAGTAGGTTAAAAGAAAAAAGGTAAAGAGTATCTTTACCTTTTTTTAAGTTTTTTAGTTGTTTTTAGGTTTTTCTTCTTCAGTGTTAGTTTCAGTTTCATTATTAGCACTGTCATCACTATTACTGTTATTATTATCTTCAGTTATATCAACAATTACAGCATCTTCATCTTTAGATAGTGCATCTGAGTGTAAGTCTTCTTCTTCAAATACACTTCCACCATTTGCTTTAATAATTTCTCGAACTCTTGCTCCTGAAATTACTTCAATTTCTAATAATTCTGCAGTCATTTCTTCTATTGCATCATCA
>CALKDR010000066.1 GCA_938084175.1 uncultured Campylobacterales bacterium | reverse complement strand
CAATTGATAATATCATTTATGATTTAGAAATAGTAAATACCAAAACTACATATAATATCTTAGATCAGTTTGAATGGATAAAAGTATTAGAAGATACAAAGAAAAATTTTGATGAAAAAAAATTAGAAAAGTATAGAAATTTATTTAGTGATGATTCAACATTAGGTCATTATGCTTTTGTATTAGAAAGATATTCAAAATATAAAAAGCAATATTTTATAAAACCTTTTAAAGAAATTATGCAAAATTATAATATTAATAGACAGGTTTTAATGTATGCAATAAGTAGACAAGAAAGTAGATTTATTCCTTTTTCTGTCTCTTTTGCTACTGCTCAAGGTGTTATGTAAATAATGCCATTTCTATCAGAGAAAATTGCAAAAGATTTAAACGAACTATATAATATCTATGAACAGTTTATAGCAAAAACAAATATTAAATATGCAAATAAACACTTTGATACATTATCGAAAAAATTTCATAATCCTTTGTATATAGCTTATGCTTACAATGGTGGTCCAGTTTATACAAGAAAACAATTTAAACGTGGACTTTTAAATATAAAAATAGATTTGAACCTTTTATGAGTATAGAACAAATCTCTTATTCTGAGACTAGAAAATATGGTAGAAAAGTTTTAGCAAATTATTATATCTATAATAATCATTTGAATTAAGAAAATAAAGTAACTTTATCTTCTATTTTTCAAAACTTAACTTTGCCGAATTAGATTTTGTATTAGATAAGATTAAAAGCAAATTACTATTCTTTTCATCTTTTTTAAATTTTAGTAAGTAATACTTTCCCCAAGTATTTTTTGATAAAATTTCTTTATATAATTTGTTATCTTTTGAAATTTCTTCAAGTGATATAGGTTTTTTTGTATCTAATGTAAAACTATAATTATTATCATTTATATCTTGCGATTTTGAACCTACAAAGTATAATGAAGTAAGAAATGTTTCATAATCAGATTCAAACTCTTTAATATCTATCTTATTTAAATATGTTGCCCAAAAAAGAACTTTTTGTTCTTTGTTAATTATTACATCAGCTTTCTTTGTATATTGCATAGCTTTTGCTTCAATTTCTTCTTTTTTAAAATGTTTCAGTGCAGTTGTAGATGAACATCCAATAAATATAGTTGATAATATTGATAAAAATAAAGTTTTGTACATTGTTTCTCCAGGCTTTAAAGAGGACATTTTACAATACTTTAACCATCATTTAGATAAAATCCAATTTATGAAAGCAAAAAGATTAATGGTCGCGTTCTCAGGACCATCAAATAGTGGAAAAACTACAGCAATTGTCAAAGTATCGAATATATTACAAGATAATGGATTTAAAGTTTGTATCATAAAACATGATCCTAAAGATAAAGCTATGTTTGATAGAGTGGGAAAGGATTCATATAAGTTTGGAGAAACGGGTGCAGATGTTGCAGTTGTAAGTCCTAACAAGACTACTTTATTAAAAAAAGAGACTTCAAGTATTGAAGAATTAATAGATTTATTTAAGGACTTTGATTATTTATTAGTTGAAGGTTTAAAAACTTTAGATTTACCTAGACTCTCTATTTTTAGAAATAATTTAGATGAAACTTACTTTAAATTTACAAATGCAATAGCAAGTGATGATACTATAAAGAATGATGATATTCCATCATCAATTGATAGACTAAATTTAAACTCTCCAGAAGATATAATTATCTGGATTGATAAAAACGCAAAAAGAGTATAATATGCAAGATATAATTAAAGCCATAGAAGAAGCAAGTGTTAAAATTAAAGATTTAATTGAAACAGGTGATACAGGTAAAAGTGAACAAGAAAACTCAACAGGCGATACTCAATTAAAACTTGATATTGCTAGTGATGTTATTATTGAAGATATTTTTAAAACTATTCCAAGTATTAAAGCAATTGTTAGTGAAGAACAAGAAGCAATTGTGCCATTAAATGAGGATGGTGAATATTTAATTGCTTATGATCCACTTGATGGATCGTCTTTAGTAGATGTTAACTTATCTGTTGGTTCAATTTATGGAATTTACAAAGGAAACTTTGATGCTAAAAGTATCATAGCTTCAGTTTATGTTGTATTTGGTCCTCGAGTTGAAATGGTAGTTGCTATTGATGATGTTAAAATGTATAGATTAAAAAAAGGTAAATTTGAATTTGTTCAAAATATTGTTTTAGAAGAAAAAGGTAAATTAAATGCACCTGGTTCTACACAAAACTGTTGGGCACCTTTTCATAAAAAATTAATTGATGATATTTTTAATGATGGTTATAGATTAAGATATTCAGGTGGAATGGTTCCTGATTTACATCAAATCTTATTAAAAGGTGGTGGATTATTTTCTTATCCAGGGACTACAGATAGACCAAAAGGTAAATTAAGACAATTATTTGAAGTATTTCCTTTTGCTTATACTTATGAAAAAGCTAATGGACAAGCCGTTGATGGATTTAAAAGAGCTTTAGAAGTTGAAACAACTCATATTCATGATACAACTCCTTGTTTTTTTGGCTCAAATACAGAAATTAATAGAGTATTGGAAGTTTATAAGAAAAATGGATAATAACACTGATATAGTTATTGATGAATGGCAAATAAAGCTTGATCAAAAACTAATTGAATTAAAAGAGTGTCAAGTTAATCAATCACTTGAATCATGTACACCATGTGATAAGTTTTTTGATTGTGATTTAAGAAACAAATATGTACTTGCTGTTTATGCCTCAATGAATAAAGGCTCAAACGGTGGGTTTGAATTTTAATATTATAATTTATAAAAGAGGTAAATAATGGAAGAATCTTGTAAAAATGTTTATATAACAACACCAATATATTATGTAAATGATGTAGCACACATAGGGCACGCATATACAACTATAATAGCTGATATGCTAGCTAGATACTCAAGATTAATTGGTGCAAATACATATTTCCTTACAGGAACTGATGAACATGGTCAAAAGATTGCACAAAGTGCTGAACAAAGAGGAAAAACTCCAAAAGAATATGCGGATGAAGTATCAGGAAAGTTTAGAACTTTATGGGATGATTTTGATATAACTTATGATAAATTTATAAGAACAACTGATACTGAACACAAAACTGGTGTTCAGTATGCATTCAAAAAAATGTATGACAAAGGTGATATTTATAAAGGTGACTATGAAGGTTACTACTGTGTATCATGTGAGACATTCTTTACTCAAAAACAATTAGTTGATGAACAATTTTGTCCTGACTGTGGAAAGCCTACTAATATTGTAAAAGAAGAGAGTTTCTTTTTCAAATTATCTGCATATGAGGATAGACTTATTAAATGGTATGAAGAGAATGAAGATTGCATTCTTCCTCGAAGTAAAAAGAACGAAGTAATTAATTTTGTAAAAGGTGGATTAAGAGATCTATCAATTTCAAGAACATCATTTGATTGGGGAGTTAAACTTCCTGAAGATATGAATGAACCTAAACATGTTATGTATGTTTGGCTTGATGCGTTAATGAACTATATTACAGCATTAGGTTATGGTGGTGACGAAAAAAATATGAATCAATGGCCTGCTTCAGTTCATTTAGTTGGAAAAGACATTTTAAGATTCCACGCTATTTATTGGCCAGCATTTTTAATGTCTTTAGATTTACCATTACCAAAGCATATAGCAGCTCATGGTTGGTGGACAAGAGATGGTGAAAAAATGTCTAAATCTAAAGGAAATGTTGTTGATCCTAAGAAAGTAACAGATGCTTATGGTTTAGACGCATTTAGATACTTTATGCTTAGAGAAGTACCTTTTGGTCAAGATGGAGATTTTTCACAAAAAGCTTTAATGGATAGAATTAATTCAGATTTAGGAAATGATTTAGGAAACTTATTAAATAGAATCTCAGGAATGAGTGGTAAATATTTTGATTTCAAAATCACATCTAAAGATGTAAAAAAATATCATCAAAAAGAACTAGATGATGTTGAAGCTATTTTAGATAAAGTTGAACTTTATTTATGGGATATGCAATTAAATAGATACCTTGAAGATATTTGGAAAGTATTAACAATTGCAAATAAAGCAATTGGTGATTATGAACCGTGGGCTAAAATGAAAGAAGGAAAAACTGAAGAAGCAATGGCTTTAGTTGCATTAATTACAAATATCATGGCTAGAGTTTCACTTCTTTTAGATTCAGTTATGCCAGAAAAAATTGGTAAAATTGCAAGTTCATTAGGAATTACAATTGACAATGCTACATATACTTCATTAATTAAAAATAAAGAAATATTAGCAGACACTACAATTACAAAAGTTGAGCAATTATTTCCACGAATTGAGGAAATACTTTTAGAACAAGCAAAACCTGCAATTGTTGAAAAAACTGAAGTAGAGAAGAAATCTTCAAAAAAAGAAGAAACTATTGAAGAAGATGACAATTTAATTACTATTGATAAGTTTTTTGAAACAACATTAAAGATAGGAACAATTGTTGATGCCCAAGAAGTTCCAAAATCTAAAAAACTTTTAAAATTACAAGTTGATTTAGGTGAAGGAAGAAATAGACAAATTTTAGCTGGAATTAAAGAATTTTATAATGCTGATGATTTAGTAGGAACACAAGCATGTGTTGTTGCAAATTTAAAACCTGCAAAATTAATGGGAATGATTAGTGAAGGAATGTTAATGGCTGCTCGTGATGAAGATGGTTTATCATTAATAAGACCAGAAGCTAGTAAGAAAATAGGTACAAAAATAAGTTAGTGCAAATAAATTCTATTTTAGATATTATTGATGGAAAACTTTTAAATTCTCCATCAATATCTTTTATATACTCTTTTAAAACTGATGTTAATAAAGTAAAAGAAGGTGACCTTTTCATAGCACATAATTTGGATGATATTCAAATAGCTGTACAAAAAGGTGCTTTTGCAATAATTACACAAAACTTTTATCCAATAATTGACAATGAAATCGCATGGATAAAAGTTAATGATCTTAATACTAGTATTGTAAAACTAATTAGATATAAATTAGCTCATTTTAATTTAAAAGCTTATTTTTGTAATGATGTTAGTTTTGAATTATTGAAAATATTTACTAATTCAGAAAAAAATGTAAAACTAGTCTTGGAAGATATAAGTGATTTTATATCTTTAATAAATTATATAAATGATAATTCAATTGTTATTTCAAATAATACAGAACTATTAAATAAGATTTATCCAAATAATCATAATTTTGAAGAAAAGAAATTTAAAATAAGTAATCTAATTGAACATTCTATGTTTGAATCATCTTTTACTTATAAAGATACCTACTTTCCTAAAGTAAAAATACCTAGTATTTATATAGAAGATTTTATAAGAGTTTATAATTTTCTTAATATAAGTGAATTTGATGATTCTAAGTTAAGAAACTTTAATTTATTTAAACCAATTTTTTTAGATAAAAGTTTTAATATTGTCGAATTTGGGAAAAGTGATAAGTTTATAATAGTTCAGAACAATAAATCTTTAATCGCAAACGAACTTTCTTATTTAGAAAAAAAATTCTCTTATGCTAAAAAAATATATATTACTTCACACTATGATAAAAGTTTTAGTGAAGAACAAATTATCATAAAAGATATAAGTAAATTAAAAGATTTTATTAAAAATCAAAAGTTTAATGCTTTATATATTTCTGGATTTAAATTTGATGATGTTGAAAAAATTCTAATAAAAGAAGAAAAGATTTTATCTCTTTTCTAATTTTAATAAACACTTCCAAAAGAACTGATTACTTTACCCAAAATTTTTATGTCATTATTACTTAATACTTGAGAAGGGTAATCTTTATTATCTGAAATTATATTTAGTTTACCATCCACTCTTTTTTGTATTCGTTTAACAAATAAACCATGAACTGTTGTAAATGCATATATTCCATCTCTTGAACAGTCATCTTTCGTTTTATCTAAAAAAATTATATTGTCATCATTTAATGTAGGTTCCATAGAATCTCCGACAACATTTATTGCATCAATATTTTTTAGATTTTCTTTTCCACCTAATCTTTTTACAAAATATGCTGGAACTTCTAATGATTCAAAGTCATCATTACTTTCATAGGCTCCTCCCCCTGCACTAACAGAAATTTCAGGAAAATATTTAATCCAATATTTATCCGTACTATCTACAAGTGAACCTGGATTTTGGTTATAAAGTAACCAATTAATCGATATTTTCTTTTTTGCACAGAAGTTTAGGATATTTGAATAAGGTATTTTCCCTCTATTTTTCATAGTTGCAAAATTTGCTTGCGATAATTCTAATGAATTTGCGACTTCTTTATCAAAAATTTTACCATTTACTCCATCTGCACTTAAGATATCTTTTAATTTGTCAATTATTTCACTTACAATAAGCATTTTAAATCCTTTAGATTCTATTTACATAATTATATTACAAAATGCAATATTTTTCAAGCATTTTTGAAATATATTATAGAATTTGAAATATTTAATACAAAAAGGACACAAAATGGCAAAAAAAATTATAGAAACTAGAAATAATGTTATGGATTTTTTTCATAAAGTAGATACTTTAATTTACCAATTTGGAGATAAAGTATTATAAAAAAAATGAATTTTTAAATTTAATAAAAATAAAAGATAAGTATAAATGTTAATAAAGCTAGTTTAATATATTATTACATTAATAATCACATTGTGGTAACCACGGAGACTGTTATGGAAATAAACTTAGTTACGGAAGCATTAAAATTTATGATGTTAGGAATGGGTGTTGTATTCTCATTTTTAATTATTATGATTTTTGTGCTTAAAGCTCAAGCGGCATTATTAACAAAATATTTTCCCCCAAAGAAAATAGAAGCAAGTAAAAGGCCTACGCCAAGTGCTTCAGGAAATGAAACTGCAAAAGTAGCTGCTATTGTTGCAGCTGTTCAACATCATAAAAATCTAAAAGGTTAATTTTAATGTCGAAAAAGTATATAGATGTCATGGATACAACGTTTAGAGATGGATTTCAATCTGTCTTTGGCGGTAGAGTTTTAATGAATGACTTCTTTCCAGCTGTTGAAGCTGCGAAAGATGCTGGTATAACTCATTTTGAGTTTGGTGGTGGAGCTAGATTCCAATCTTTATTTTTCTATTTACAAGAAAATGCATTTGAAATGATGGATAAATTCCGAGAAATTGTTGGTCCGGATGCAAACTTACAAACACTAGCACGTGGTATCAATACAGTAATGTTAGATACAGGTTCTAGAGAACTTATTGATCTTCATGCAAAAATGTTTGCAAAACATGGTACTACAACAATTAGAAACTTTGATGCTTTAAATGACGTACAAAATTTAGAATACTCTGCTGAGTGTATAAAAAAGTACGGATTAAATCATGAGGTAGTTGTTACATTAATGGATTTACCACCTGGTTGTTCTGGTGCTCACGATGTTGCTTTCTATGAAAAAACATTAAGACAAATCTTAGACAGTGGTATTCCTCATGATTCTATTTGTTTTAAAGATGCTTCAGGAACTGCATCTCCTCAAAAAGTATATGAAACTATTCAAATGGCTAGAAAGCTAGTTGGAAATGACACTCACATTAGATTACATACACATGAAACTGCAGGTGTTTCAGTAGCTTGTTACTTAGCTGCTTTAGATGCTGGTGCTGATGGTATTGATTTAGCTGCTAGTCCTGTTTCAGGTGGTACTTCTCAACCAGATATTTTAACTATGTTACATGCTGTTAAAGGTAAAAACTATGACCTTGGTGGTTTAGAAATTGAAAAAATTCTTAAATATCAAGAAGTTTTAGGTCACCAGTTAAAAGATTACTTTATTCCGCCAGAAGCTACACAAGTTTCTCCTTTAATTCCATTTTCACCAATGCCAGGTGGTGCATTAACTGCAAATACACAAATGATGAGAGATAACGGAACTTTAGATAAATTCCCAGAAGTAATTAAAGCTATGAGAGAAGTTGTTGAAAGAGGTGGTTATGGTACATCTGTAACTCCAGTATCGCAATTCTATTGGCAACAAGCATATGCAAATGTAATGTTTGGACCATGGAAACAAATAGCTCCAGGTTATGGAAAAATGGTACTTGGATACTTTGGTAAAACTCCTGTTGAACCTGATGAGAAAATTGTTGCTTTAGCAGCTGAAAAACTTAAAATGGAACCAACAAAAGAGAATCCTTTAGATATTGCAGATAGAGACGAAAAGAAAAAAATCTCTGTTTGGAAACAAAGACTAGAAATGGAAGGTATTGAAACAAGCGAAGAAAATATCTTTATTGCTGCAGCTTGTGATGAAAAAGGTATCGCATTTTTAAAAGGTGAATCACCACTTAATATTAGAAAAAATGATTCAGCTTGTAATGACGACAAAGAATGTAATTTAGGAGAAAATAAAAATATGAGTAATGCTAACGGAAATTATACAGTAGTTGTAGATGGTCAAAAGTTTAATGTATCAATTGCAGAAGGTAATGCTGATATTCAAGTAACTCCTGTTACTTCAAATCAAGAAGCTCCTTCAGCTCCAGTTTCATCAAATGGTGAAGGAATTGAAGTACCTGCAGTTGTTAATGGTGCAGTATGGAAAATTCTTGTAAAAGAAGGTGAAAAAGTTGAAAAAGATCAGCAAATCATGATTTTAGAAGCTATGAAAATGGAAATTGATATTAATGCTCCAGCAGCTGGTACTATTACTCAAATTTTAGTAGGACCTAATGCAGCAGTTGAAGAAGGACAAACATTAGCCATTATTGGTTAATAGTTTTATTGGAGTAATAATGAAAAAAAGTTTATTTTTAATTTTATTTACCCTTTTTGCTGTATTTTCAGTAAACTCTTTTGCTGCTTCAGCACCTGCTGAAGTTCCAGAAGATAAAAAAGAGTACGAGTCAAAATCAATGTCAGGTTTAATTGATTCTTTTTATAGTACAACTGGTATAAAAGCAATTCTTAATCCTCAAGAAGGACTTACAGGTCCTCATGGTGAAGAATTAACAAAATTTGCACAAAGTTTTGGTAGAGTTATTATGATTGTTATTTGTTTAATTCTATTTTATTTAGCTATAAAAAAAGGTTTTGAACCACTACTTTTAATTCCTATTGGCTTTGGTGGAATTTTAGCCAATATTCCAATTGCAGAAATCGCAGGTCCTGATGGAATGCTTGGAATAATTTATAATATGGGTATTACAAATGGATTTTTCCCTCTTCTGATTTTTATGGGAGTTGGAGCTATGACAGACTTTGGTCCTTTATTAGCTAATCCTAAAACTGCATTACTTGGTGGTGCTGCTCAATTTGGTATTTTTGGTTCATTAGTTGCAGCCGTACTATTATCACAATATGTACCAGGTATTGAATTTACACTAGAACAAGCTGCTGCTATTTCTATTATTGGTGGGGCTGATGGTCCAACATCAATTTTCATAGCTTCAGCATTAGCGCCTGAGTTATTAGGTGCAATCGCAGTTGCTGCATATTCTTATATGGCATTAGTACCTGTTATTCAACCTCCAATTATGAGAATGTTTACATCAGTTGCTGAGAGAAAAATCAGAATGAAAACAGCAAGAAAAGTTTCAAAACTAGAGAAAATAGTATTTCCTTTAGTTGTAATTATGTTAACTTTACTAATTTTACCAGATGCTTCTCCACTAATTGGAGCATTATGTTTAGGAAACTTTGCTAAAGAATCAGGAGTTGTTGATAGACTTTCTGATACAATGCAGAATTCGTTAATTAATATAGTTACTATATTTTTAGGATTAGGAGTTGGTTCAAAGCTTGCAGCAGAACAATTCTTAGTAGCTGAAACTATGGGAATTATGGCAATTGGACTTTTAGCATTCTCAGCAGGTACTGCTATGGGTGTTATAATGGCAAAAATTATGAACTTACTTAGTTCTAAAGAGAATCAAATCAATCCTTTAATTGGAGCAGCTGGAGTATCAGCAGTTCCAATGGCAGCTAGGGTTGTAAGTAAAGAGGCTCAACAATATGATTCATCGAACATTTTATTAATGCATGCGATGGGTCCTAATGTTGCTGGGGTAATTGGGTCAGCTGTTGCAGCAGGTGTCCTTTTATCAATATTTAAATAAAAATAATTACTAGGAAGAATTAAATTATGTCTGAAATTAAAGACTCTTTAGGTTTAGAAAACGTTGGAATGGTTAAAAGAAATCTTGATGTAGATACATTAATGGATTACGCGGTTGCTAATGAAGGTGCAAAAGTGTCTTCAACTGGTGCGTTAATGATAGATACTGGTATTTTTACAGGTAGAAGTCCAAAAGACAAGTTTTTTGTTAATCAAGATCCATCGAATAAATATATTGCTTGGGGTGATATAAATCAAAAAGTATCTAAAGAAGTTTATGAAGAGTTATTACTTACTTCAAAAAAACAATTAAGTAACAAAGATATTTTTGTTACTGATGTTTATTGTGGTGCATCATTAGATTCAAGAAAATCAGTAAGATTCATTACAGAGGTTGCTTGGCAAGCACATTTTATTCAAAATATGTTTATTATGCCTCAAACACAAGAAGAGATTGATAATTTCGTTCCAGAATTTACTATTTACAATTCTTGTAAAACAGTTGATATGGCATATGCTAGTCATAATTTACATTCAGAAGTATATGTAGTATTTAATGTAGAAGAAAATACTGCAATTATTGGTGGTACTTGGTACGCTGGTGAGATGAAAAAAGGTGTTTTCTCAATGATGAATTACTGGCTTCCTTTAGAAGGTAAGTTAGCAATGCATTGTTCTGCAAATATAGGAGAAAATGGTGATACTGCCCTATTCTTTGGTTTATCAGGAACTGGAAAAACTACATTATCTACTGATCCTAAAAGAGCTTTAATTGGTGATGATGAACATGGTTGGGATGATCATGGTGTATTTAACTTTGAAGGTGGATGTTACGCAAAAGTAATTAATCTTGATCAAAGTTCAGAACCTGAAATCTTTGCAGCTATTAAAAAAGGTGCAATATTAGAAAATGTAGTTTATGATGAAAATGGTGTTGTAGATTATACTGATGGTTCAAAAACTGAAAACACTAGAGTTTCTTATCCATTAGATCACATTGAGAATCATACACCTGACATGATGGGTGGACATCCTACTAATATTATTTTCTTATGTGCAGATGCATTTGGTGTTTTACCTCCTGTTGCAAAACTTGATAAACAACAAGCTATGTACTACTTCCTAAGTGGTTATACTGCAAAAGTTGCAGGAACTGAAAGAGGAATTACTGAACCAGTTGCTACATTCTCTTCATGTTTTGGAGAAGCATTCTTACCTTTAAACCCTACTGTTTATGCTGAATTATTAGGTCAAAAAATTGATAAGCATAACGTAAATGTTTACCTTGTAAACACAGGATGGACAGGTGGAGCTTACGGTGTTGGAACTCGTATGACTATTAAAAATACTAGAGCTTGTATTAATGGTATTTTAGATGGTTCAATCGAAGATTCAGATTTTGAAACTTTACCTATTTTTAATTTATCAATTCCTAAAACATTAAATGGTGTTGAAACTAAGGTTTTAAATCCTAGAAATACTTGGGAAAGTAAAGCTGAGTACGATGAAACTAAAAAGAAATTAGCTTCAATGTACATCAAAAACTTTAAAAAATACCTAACTTTAGAAAGTGAATATGATTTTACAGCTGCTGGACCAATTTTATAAGGTATAAATTTTTATAATTTTACTGATAAAAGGAGTGGATTAATTTTCACTCCTTTTTTTATAACTTAAAATAGGAGAAAATATGAAATTATCAATTTTTTTAGAAGATATCAAAGCAAATGAAGAAGAGGTAGTATTTTATTGTTGTAATCATTTATTATCAAAGGAATTAATACTTCCTCAAAGAACACTAGATTTAATTAAATCAGCTGCTAAAACTTCATAATTAAATCTAATTAAAATAAGAGTGTTATATTAACACTCTATTTGTATCTCTTCAACTATTTCTAAACCAAATCCATTTAAACCTACAAAAGAGTGTTTACCACCACTTGTCATTAATTTTAACTGCTTAATGTTTAATGTACCTAATATTTGTGCCCCTATTCCATAATCTTTTTGAGATTCTTTTGAACTTGCATCATCACTTAAAAATATTAAAACTCCACCTTTAGATTGTAAAAAGTTTATTGTTTTAAGCATAGAATGTAGTTTTTCATCATTTAAAAATAGTTTTATATCAGGAATTACTGTATGAAATTTAATATGACTTACTTCATTTACTTCTCCGAATAATATTACAGTATGAATATTTCCTAAATGATCTTGAAACTCTTTTTTAATTGTACTTGTTCCAAAGAATTCTGTTTGTTTACTTGAAACTTCTTCTACTAGTTTTTCATGTGATAATCTATATTCTACTAAATCAGATATATAAACTTGTTTCATATCATGTTTATTAGCAAAAATATCTAAATCATCTCTTCTTGCCATTGTTCCATCTTCTTTCATGATTTCACAAATTACAGCTTCTCCATTTAAACCTGCTAATTTACATAAATCAACACTTCCTTCTGTATGACCTGTTCTTACTAATACTCCACCATCTTTTGCAATTAATGGAAATATATGTCCTGGACGAACAAGTTGTGTAGCATTTGATATTGGATTTGCAAGAATTTTAATAGTATCATCTCTCTCACCTGCACTAATACCTGTTAATGCATCAACTGCATCAACAGAAACTGTAAATGCAGTTTCATATGATGAAGTATTTGAATTTACCATTGGATTCAACTCTAATTTATTAGCAGTTTCTTTTGTAACTGATACACAAATTAAACCTTTTGCATGTGTTGCCATAAAATTTACTTTTTGTGGAGTACTTAATGCTGCTGCATAAACTAAATCACCTTCATTTTCTCTATCTTCATCATCAAGCATAATAACCATATTACCTTTTTGAATCTCTAAAATTGCTTCTTTTACTCTTTGTATTGCATTCATTTTTCTTCTTTTTATATAGTATTTAATATTTTTATTATTATATCAAAAATATTAAAATTTAATCTAAAATCTATTGACAATAGTATACTTTTTGACTATAATTTCGGCACTTAAACGATTGGGGTATGGCCAAGTGGTAAGGCAACGGCTTTTGGTGCCGTCATTCGTAGGTTCGAATCCTACTACCCCATCCATTTAAGAGTTTTATTCTTATGATTATTTTATAAAAATATTACATATCGCGGAATAGAGCAGCACGGTAGCTCGTCGGGCTCATAACCCGAAGGTCACTGGTTCAAATCCAGTTTCCGCAACCAATTAGCCATGTGTCAAGGTAGCTCAGCTGGCTAGAGCGCTGGTCTCATAAGCCGGAGGTCGAGGGTTCGAGTCCCTCTCTTGACACCATTTTAGAATTTAGTGCTGGTGTAGCTCAGCTTGGCTAGAGCAGCTGATTTGTAATCAGCAGGTCGGGGGTTCGAGTCCCTTCACCAGCTCCACTAAATTTCTTCATAAACACAATCAAATTATCTACTTTGCAACATCATCAATTTTTTCTTTTGTTCCATTATAAATATCTGAAGTTGTATCTTTAGTTGTTTCCCAACCTTTATCTGATAAATCTTTTATAACTTCCCAGGCTGTAAAACTATCTTGCTTTACTCCTCTCCATGTTGCACAAGATGTAAAGAAGAAAGAACATAAAATTAGAAATAAATATTTTTTCATTTTCTATTGACCTGGATTTTCAAAAAATACATATGTCGAATAATCTGAAACTTCGAAATAAACTTTTTTCTCATTAGAATCTTTTTTAAAGTTTAAATTCTCATCTAAAAAACCATAACCATATCTATATGCTCTTGATTCTGTACCATCTGTAGAAATAGCAGTTGAAAGTTTGTCAATTTTGATAAATCTTTTTATAATTTTTTCACCAGCATAAACTTCTAGTACTCCATTTACACCCGTCCAATTCTGTAAATATCTATTTATTTTATTTTGTTTTTCTTCACAACCATTTATAAATAAAGCAGCTGCTATTAATGATATAGTTAATAAACTTTTTTTCACTATATATTTCCTTTTATGTTATATTTACATAAAAGTGTACAACAAAAGTACTTTAGGATTTATTTGTATTTTCTCATCATTTAGCAATAAATATTATATGTATAATAATTTTTTATTTATTGTAAACAAAATACTAATTTAATTAGGATAGATCATGTAGAAAGTTAAGCCTAGACACGAGAAGTTAGATAAGATTTTATCTAAGCATTTTTTAAAATTTTCACTAATACCAATATTGGTTGTTGAAGTTGCATTAATAGTTTTATATTTTTCTATTAACTCTTATATTTCAACAAAAAATACAGAATTACTTTTAAATGAAGCCCAGTTATATAGTAAAATTGTACCTAAAATGAAGCAAATTTTATTAGTGATAAATTAAATAAAGTTTCAAGTATGAACACTCTCTTACAGAACGAACACCAAAGTCTTACCAAAATCCAAAAAACTTTGGATTACCAAACGGAAACCCGACATTTAATATAGCTAATAATGGTGTATTTTTAAAGAGAATAAAATAGGTTCGAGCTTATATTATTTTTCTAAGACAGAAATAACTAAGAAAGAAAAAGAAAAAGCAATTTTCACAGAAGCTATGGACATATCACTAAAAAATATAGTTAATGTCAATCCTAATATTGTAGCTGGAGAGGTAACATGAATTCATACTCAGAATTAAAAGATTCTGAGTTAAAATAAATGAATAAGTGGAGATCAAATGAAAAATAGTAAGTACACCAAAGAATTTAAAGATTCAACGACACAACTTGTAAAGAATAGTGATAAAAGTGCTATGCAAATATCCAAAGATTTAGATATTAATGATAAAACTTTATATAGACTGAACTTGTTATCATGAGACTTTCAAAACTGAAGCTCATGCAATAGACAGAGGTTACATTCATATAATAATTACATGTCACCTGTTGAGTTTGAAGAAAAAATGTTACGTTTGGAAATGGATGCTTAGGATATAGATTTATTTGTCTGATTTAGGCTTGACAGATCAGTTAGATAATACTGAATTAATTAAAATACCTAAAAAAAAGAAAAAAAGCCTATTTTAATCTTTAATAATAATCCAATTACCACTATTAGTATGATTGTTGTGTTAAGAAAAAAATATGAAGTTCATCAATCATCAAATTTTGATTCTTTAAGTGATACTCAAAAAAATAAGCTAGAACAAAATGAAGCTAAAAACTTTATTATTATTCTACAATACTAGCTTAGAAGCTAATTTTGAAGAAAAATCTCACTTAAAGATTGAATTATTAAGTGTTTATGCAAAATTAAATTAAAATCTAAAATAGCTTTTGTAATATTATCATTAACATTCATTTCTAAGAAATCATCAAAATTTGATGATTGATGAACTTCATATTTTTTTCTTAACACAACAATCATACTAATAAAAGTAATTGGATTATTATTAAAGATTAAAATAGGCTTTTTTTCTTTTTTTTTAGGTATTTTAATTAATTCAGTATTATCTAACTGATCTGTCAAGCCTAAATCAGACAAATAAATCTATATCCTAAGCATCCATCTCCAAACGTAACATTTTTTCTTCAAACTCAACAGGTGACATGTAATTATT
>CALKDR010000065.1 GCA_938084175.1 uncultured Campylobacterales bacterium | reverse complement strand
CTGCAGGAGAAGTAAAGTTCTCACTTGCAATCATTTCTAAATGATCAGTTTGTCGCTCTAATTCATTTTCACACATTTCGAATACTTCTGCATCCGCTTCTTTTAGGTTTTTATTTGATATATAGTTCATTGTATTTCCTTTAATTTAAAGTGATATTTTTATATTATTTAGAAAGTATAACAAAAAATTTAAAAGGAAACAATCCAGATATTGCTAATATTAATTAATTAAAATATTTCTATATTATGTGATATAATTTTATCTTTTATTAAAGGTTTAAATTGATTGAATTATCACAAGTATTAATTTTTATAGCAGCTTCTTTTCTTCTTTGCTTAGCTCCTGGTCCTGATAATATATATGTATTAACTCAAGGAATAACTAAAAGTAAAAAAGCAGCAATTGTTACTACTCTTGGTCTTTGTTCTGGTTTGATTATTCATACAAGTGCTGCTGCTCTTGGTATTTCTGTGATTTTTCAAACATCTGAAATGGCTTTTAATATTGTAAAGTATATAGGTGCACTTTATTTACTTTATATTGCATATCAAGCTTTTAAATATAGAAATGAGCCTTTAGATTTAAGTGTAGAAAATTCAAGTTCGCAGCTAAAAAAGCTCTTTTTTAAAGGTTTTATTATGAATATACTAAATCCTAAAGTATCTATCTTTTTTCTAGCATTTCTGCCACAATTTGTAAATACTCAAGCTGGAAATATACCTATGCAGATGATTATTTTAGGGATTATATTTATGATAATGACTGTGATTGTTTTTTCAAGTATCGGAATAGCTGCAAATATGTTAAGTGTAAAATTGCAAAAAAATCCAAGTATTGTAAAAGTTATGAATATTTTAACTTCTACTGTTTTAGTAGCACTTGGTATAAAATTAGCCTTATCTCAAAGATAGAGCTAATCTTGTTAGTTTTATTTACTTTCTAAACTTTTTTCTACAGCAATTAGTTCAACAACACCATCATACATATCTTGTACGCATTGAACTTCTGTAACTCCTAATCTTTTTTTATTAGAAATATCATAAACTCCTCCAACACTTTGTGAGTGCTCTCCATTTATTCCTCTAATTTGTAAATGATACTTATTTGTAATTTCTTCAAATCTTGTGTAATCTTGTGACAAATTTGGAACTTTAATATGAACACTAGCTCTCATAGCAGTACCTAAATTTGTAGGACAAGACGTAATATAACCTAGGTGTTTGTTATATGAAAATTCTATTTTTTCTTCTAGTTTTGAAATTGCTTTTGTTAATCTTTCAAATACTTCTTTAATATTTCCACCTTCTTGCATTGATATTATTCTTAATTGATCTTCTTCATTAACCCAAACTAAAAAAGTTTTTTCATCATTATGAAAAATACCTCGTCCTTTTGGCCAATCTCTATTAAGTCCAGCAGCTTCTAAAAATCTATCTCCTGCTTTAAATAAAAAATGCTCAGAGATTAGCTTCTGTGCTATTTCCTGACTCATTCCATCTATTGGGTAGTAATTACCACTTAAATTGCCTTCAAGTGCTTCAAGTGCTTTTGATGCTTGGTTTTCAACTTCATTTCTTTGATTCTGTGTAATAGCAGGTCCTAAAGGAATATTTGCAATATTTCTTCCAACTCTGATTCTAGTTGAAACAATATATTTATTCTTTGGGTCTGGGTTTGGTGCATTTAAATCATTTGAGTCTAAATTACTAATATGAAAATCAGATTTTAAAAAACAATGATAATCTTTGATAATTGGATCAAAAAGTGCTGAAAAAGTTGTATAAGACTCTATATCTCCTGCGTAAATTCCAATTCCACTATCAGAATTTTCAAGACCTGAGTTTATGGCTTGCTCAAGAGTGAATCCAGCCATTGTTTTTTTGTCTTTTAACTCTTCAAAAACTTCTTTTGATAGATACTTTGATAATAATGATGTGCAGTCATTTGGAAAGCTTGGAAATAAAAAAGTCTTTTTCATTAGTTTACCTCATCTGTATAAACTGTTACGTTAAAATCCTTTACTAAACCACTTTCTTCTACACATTGTGCTTGGAAAAAATCTGTGATATATTTTTCATTGCAGTGTTTTTCAAATGCTTCTTTTGATTCCCAGATTTCATTAAATACTATTGGAAATGACTTACCTGTAGCATTTGGGTGTGAAATATGTTTTGTCACAATATATTGTATGCACCCGTCTTCTCTTAAAGTTTTTGGTTCAAGCCCTTGAAGAATTTCTAATAATTCTTGTTGTTTTCCCTCTTTTGCCTCAAATGAAGCTATACAATATATTTTTTTAGACATTATCTTACCTGACCTTTTCCATAAATTTTGTATTTAAATGTTGTTAAATCATTAATTCCCATAGGACCACGAGAGTGAAGCTTATTTGTTGAAATCCCAACTTCCGCACCTAATCCAAAAGCTCCACCATCTGTAAATCTTGTACTTGCATTTGCATATACACAAGCTGCATCAACTTGGTCTAAAAACTTATTTACAACTGTGTAGTTTTCACTTAATATTGATTCTGAGTGTCCTGAACCATAATTTGCTATATGTTCTATTGCTTCATCAACATTCTTAACTACTTTTATATTTAAAATATTTGCTAAATACTCTGTATGATAATCTTCTTGTGTTGCAATTGTTACATCAATATATTTAGTTGTTTCTTCACAACCTTTAAGTTGTGTTCCATGCTCAATAAATTCATCATATAAACCTGGAAGTAAATAAGCTGCAATATCTTCATGTACTAAAAGTGTTTCCATAGAGTTACAAACTCCAGGTCTTTGACATTTTGCATTTATTGCAATATCAATAATTTTATTATGAGCTGCGTCTTTATCTACAAAAATATGACATAGTCCTTTATCATGTTTAATAACAGGAACTGAAGAATTCTCACTAACATATCTAATTAATGCTTCTCCACCACGAGGAACTATTAAATCAACAAATTTATCTTGTTTTATTAATTTTGCAACACCTTCTCTACTTGAATCAGGTAATAATGAGATAGCTTGAGTTGGCAAGTTATTATCTTCTAATACTTGTTTTAAAACGTTTGCAATTGCTTGGTTTGAACGCTCTGCTTCTTTTCCACCTTTTAAAACACAAACATTTCCACTTTTAAAACAAAGTGCTGCTGTATCGCTTGTAACATTTGGACGACTTTCGTAGATAATTCCAATAACTCCAATAGGTACTGATATTTTTTTTATATCTAAACCATCTTCAGTTATCCAACCTTCTAATGTTCTTCCTACTGGTTCTTTTTGATCAGCTATTTGTCTAATAGCATTAGACATTGCTTTTACCCTATCTTCTGTAAGTAATAACCTATCAAGTAAAGCACTACTAAGATTTCCAAGAGTTCCTGCACTCATATCTTTATTATTATGTTCTATTATATAATCACAGTGTGCCACTAAAGCATC
The DNA here is from genome assembly GCA_938084175.1 of uncultured Campylobacterales bacterium. Taxonomy (GTDB): domain Bacteria; phylum Campylobacterota; class Campylobacteria; order Campylobacterales; family Arcobacteraceae; genus Poseidonibacter. The sequence continues at coordinate 15,702 of CALKDR010000065.1, read as the reverse complement.
TGCCATTTGTCTTAAAACTTTATTTTTAGTATGTGCATCAAGGTTTGCAATAGTTCGGCTTGTTTTTTTTGCCTCTTCTAAAAATTGTTGCATGTTTATTCCTATATTTTCTTTAATTAGTTTAATTATAGCGAATTTAATTTAATAGATTATTTTAATTATTTTTAGTACTTAAGTTTATAAAGAGTTTTGAATATAAAGAGAAAATCTCTTTATATTTTTACTACATATCTTCCTACAGCTCTACCTGCTAGTAAAAGTTTATATGCACTTTTTATTTCTTCTAGTGAAATTTCATTAGTAATACTATCTAAAGTATCTATTTTCCATTTACTAGCAATTTTTTCCCATGCTGCTTGTTTTTTCTCTAATTTACATTCAACAGAATCAATACCAATTAATCGTACACCTCTTAAGATAAAAGGAAAAACATTTGTATTTAATTCATGAGAAGATGTAAGTCCACAACAAGTAGCCACTCCATCATATTTTATATATTTTAATGCATTTGCTAACACTTCACCACCAACAGTATCAACTACACCAGCATATTTTTCACCCATCATTGGTTTTTTAGAATCTTCACTAAAAGTATTTCTTAGAATAACTTCACTAGCACCAATTCTTTTTAAATAATCAATTTTTTCTTCTTTTCCTGAAATTGCAACAACTGTGAATCCAATTTTACTTAAAATTGAAACAGCAATAGAACCAACTCCACCAGTTGCTCCTGTTACTAAAATCTCACCATTTTCTGGTTTAACACCATTTTCTATTAGTTCATTTACACTTAATGCTGCTGTTAAACCAGCTGTCCCAAATGTCATTATTTCTTTATCACTTATTGCATCAGGAATTCTAGCTACCCAAGATGCTGGTACTTTTACAAATTGGGCATGTCCACCATTTGTGTTCATTCCCATATCATAACCAGTTACAAGTACTCTCTCACCTGCTTTAAATATTGTAGAAGTTGATTCATAAACCACACCAGCTACATCAATACCTGTTACGTGAGGGAACTTTCTAGTAACTCCTGGATTCCCAACTGAACTTAATGCATCTTTATAATTTAATGATGAATAAGACACTTTTATTACAATTTCATCTTCTGCACACTTAGGTTTTGCTATTTCTTGTATATTTGCTTCAAATTCTCTGTCTGCTATTTTTTCAACTATGAATGCTTTCATTTCAATTCCTTAAATTCTTTACTTATACTAAAACTTTAGCTAAAATAATTCAAAAGCACAAGTACTTACTTTAAAGTAATGTACTTACTAAAAAGATACCATGGAGTATTATTATGACAAAAAAGATAGATATAGAAATTGATAAGTGTCCTGTTGAAACAGCGATTGATGCACTTGCAGGAAAATGGAAAATATTAATTCTTTGGTATTTAAAAGATGAAAAGAAAAGATTTAATGAACTTCAGAAATTACTTCCAAGAACAACACAAAAAATGCTCATACAAAAATTAAGAGAACTAGAAACAGATGGTTTAGTAAATAGAGAGGTTTATCCAGTAGTTCCACCAAAAGTTGAGTATTCAATTACTGAATATGGTAAAAGTTTAAAACCTATTTTAAAACAACTTTACATATGGGGTGATATTCATAAAAAAAGTAAGTAGTTTGAATAATATAGAGAATCTAAAATATTTTTTGTTGTAAATAGAAACAATTACTATATGGTACTTTGATTGTATATTTCATGATTTTAATTTATTATGAATACATACTGTAGTATGTATTCAAAATTGTATTATATTACGAGTTAAGTAAGTCTTTTAAACTATCTTTTGGATCTTTTCCATCTAATACTAGTTTAACTTCATTTGCAATAGGAGTATAAATATTATACTCTTTTGATAACTTATCAATTGCTTCTGATGTTTTAACACCTTCTGCAACTTCTCCTAATTCTTCAAGTATTACTTCAAGTTTCTTATTTTGTGCAAGTCCAAGTCCTACTCTATAGTTTCTACTCATGTTTGAGCTAGCAGTTAAAAATAAATCACCTGCTCCACTTAACCCAAGAAATGAAGATTTCTTAGCACCAAAATATTTTCCAAATCTTTGCATTTCAACTAAGCCTCTTGAAATTAAAGATGCTTGTGCATTTTTTCCTAAATGTAAGCCTTCACAAATACCACTAGCAATTGCTAAAACATTTTTATAAGCACCTGCAACTTCAGCACCTATTACATCAGAACTATAGTATGTTTTAATAAAGTTAGGAAAGAATACCTCAAACTCTTTATAGAGCTTTTTAGATCTTGAATTTAATACCAAAGCACAAGGAAGACCTTGTATTACTTCAGCCGCAAAAGAAGGTCCTGATATAAAACCTATATTTTTTTCAGGTACGTGCTTTGCATATATTTCATTTAAAAATTCACCAGTATTTGCTTCTATACCTTTAGAAGCTACTAGTATTTTTTGATTTTTAAATTCAAAATTATCTTTTAGCCATTGCTTTATTTGTTGTGCAGGTATTGCAATAATCAAATACTCACAATCAAGAGCTGTTTTTAAATCTGTGAAGTTTTTTAAATCTCTTTTTTTTCTAGATGTTATATATGTTTCTTGGCTTTGACTTAGTGCAAAATGAAGAGCTTGTCCCCATTTTCCTGCACCAATTATTGCTATATTAGGTTTATTACTCATATTTTGTAATCCTCCTGTTTTTTTATATAAGAATTATAAACAGAATCAAAAGATTCTATTTGTTTTTTATGAAAGTCTTTGTTTTAGTAATTCATTTACTTTGGCTGGATTTGCAGTACCTTTAGATGCTTTCATCGTTTGTCCTACAAAGAAACCGAATAGTTTATCTTTACCAGCTTTATATTGCTCTACTTTATCTGTATTTGCAGCAATAATGCCATTAATAATTTCTAAAATTGCACCATCATCAGATACTTGTTTAAGACCAAGTTTTTCAATTACAGTATCTATTTCTTCTTGTGGGTTTTCCATTAAATAATCAAGCACTTCTTTAGCTGCTTTTCCTGAAATTGTTCCATCTTCAATAGCTTTAATCATAGTAGCTAATTTTTTAGCTTGCACAGGAGAATTTTCAATTGAAACACCCTCTTTAAATCTTGATGGCAATTCAACAGTTAGCCATGTAGTTGCATTTTTACCGCTAATTCCTTCTTTCATCATTTCGTCAAAGAAGTTTGCTGTTTCAAGTGATGCAGTTATAACTGAAGCATCATACTCTTTAATTCCAAACTCTTTTACAAATCTTTCTTTCTTTTCATCTGGAAGTTCAGGAATTTGTGAGTATTTGTCAAACATTTCATCAGTAATTATTACAGGTAAAAGGTCTGGATCTGGGAAATATCGGTAATCAGCCGCATCTTCTTTTCCTCTCATAGATCTAGTTTCACCTGATTCTACATTAAATAGTCTTGTTTCTTGAACAATTTCAGTATCATGAATACCATCTTCCCAAGCTTCTATATGTCTATTTACTTCATAGTGAATTGCTTTTTCAATGAACTTAAATGAGTTCATATTTTTAATTTCACATCTAGTATTTAAGTTGGTATCACCTTTTGGTCTAATAGATATATTTACATCTGCTCTAAATGAACCTTCTTGCATATTTGCATCACTTATTCCTAAGTATCTTACAATTGAATGAAGTTTCTTAAGATATAAAATAGCTTCTTCTGCAGACCTCATATCTGGTTCTGAAACAATTTCAAGTAATGGAGTTCCTGCTCTGTTTAAATCAACCAATGAACCAGATGTCGTGTGCTTACTTTTACCTGCGTCATTTTCTAAGTGAGCTCTTGTAACACCAATAGTTTTTTGGCTTCCATCAGGGAAATCTATTACTAATTCACCAAGACCAACAACAGGAACTTCAAATTGAGAGATTTGATAACCATTTGGTAAATCTGGATAGAAATAGTTTTTTCTATTAAAAATAGATTTTCTATTAACTTCTGATTTTAAAGCTGTACCTAACATAATAGCTTTATGTACAGCTTCTTTATTTAATACAGGAAGTGCTCCTGGAAGTCCTAAACAAGTTGGACATACATTTGTATTTGCTTGCTCTCCAAAACTTGTTGGACAAGAACAAAACAGTTTAGAATTAGTATTTAACTGTACGTGTACTTCTAAACCTATAATTACTTCAAACATCTATTTCCTTTTTTATTATCTTAATATTTTTATATCAGCTGTTAATTTTTGTTTTTCGAAAAAATCTTTTAAATATTTTTTTTCTCTTAGTGACATTACTTCATTAAATACTTTATTTTTTACTACTTCAAAATCCAAAGTATCACTACCTTCTTTTTTTAGAATAAAAAGTGCTGCATACATTTTATTTGCTGTAAAAATTGGAGTAAAAGAGTTCACTGCAGTATTATTTAATAAATATTGCATTTGTGGATCTAATTCTTTTACTTGTAAAACTAAAGGATTTCTCTGTACATCATTTGGAACTAATAAAGGACTTTTAACTGTAGCTAATAAAGATGCTTTTTTATTTGATGTATATTGTACTACTTCTACGCTCTTAGCACTTACATATTTTTTTTGATTATTATCATAATATAATTGTATATCTTCTTCTGAAGCGATTTTTAGATTACCTTGAACTAATTTTTTAATTAGCTTTTGTCTAGTAACTATAGTTTTAGCTTCATTTTCAAAGATAGAATAATCAGGATATTTTTGTCTTACTATTGATTTAAAAGCAAAAAGATCCATATTATTTGAAGCTGCAAGTTTTTCAATATAAGTATTTACATCAAAAATATCAGCTTGAATATTGTGTTTTTGGATTAATTGATCATATAATATTTTATCAACTAATAAACTAACCGCTTGGTTTTTATCAATATTTTTACTAAGCATTGTTTGGTCAATATCGTAAAGTGTAATTGGGTCATCATTTACTGTAAGTGCAATACCATTTATTATTCCTGCAAATGATATAGCTGAACTGAATAAAAAAGCTAAAAAAAGTTTATACATTATAATTCCTTGTTTCTTAAAACAGTTATTTTACCTAAATAATGGTAAATATCTGTTTTGGCTTAGAAAGAATTATACGTTTTTAGCCTTAGTACATTTATTTATAAGATAAAATATTGAATTATAATCTAAACCTGAGTGCTCTGATAATCCAATTTCACATGTTTTAGATGTTGAGAAGGCATATTTAGCATTTTTGATACTTTTTGGTAAGTCTCTTAATGCAGATTCGTTTAACTCAGGATAATTAAATCCCCTATCTCCTGCAAATCCACAACAGTTTACATCTGCTGGTATGATTACTTCTTTAGCACACATATAAGCTAATTTTCTAAATTTTTCATCAAGACCCATTTTTTTAGAACTACAAGTTGTGTGAATAGTTATAGGTTCTTCAATTGGTGTGAAATCTAAATCTTTTGTTAAATAATCCATTGCAAATTCAATTGGTTCATAAAGTTTTAAATCACTTTTAAACTTCTCAATCATTGTTTTAGTACAAGGACTTGTATCACAAAGTACTGGATACTCTCCATCGTTTGTAGCTTTTACTAGAGCAATTTCTAGTTGTTTTGATTTAGTATTTCCTGCTTCATTAAAACCTTTTGACGAAAATGGCATTCCACAACAAAGATTTGGTAAATTTTCTGGGAAAATGATTTGGAAACCAGCTTTTTGTAATAGTTCAACAGTTACATCAAATAATTGTTTCTCTTCAACACTAATATCACTTAATCCCATTGTTCTATTTATGCAAGAAGGGAAATAAACTACTTTTTTAGATGATACTTTTTGCTCAAAATTTGTGTTTATTGAAATTGGTTTGGGTAATGTTGCATCCCATTTTGCTATTTTTCCTTTTGAAAAATCTCTCATAGTAGAAGTTACAGTTTCCATACTAGCAGTTCCTAATAACTTATGCACCATATTTGCACTTCCAAGACCAAACTTCATACCTTTTAATGTTGTTGAGAAATTATTTGCTACAAAGTTTGCTATTTTTTTAGCATTAGGACTTATTTGTTCTGCTCTTAAATGTTTAGTTAAACTTCCTGTATCAATATTTACAGGACATGATGATGAACATAAAGAACAAGTAGCACAAGTTTCAATTCCATCATATTGATAAAGGTCTCTATACTCTTTTGCTTCATCTTCTCTTCCTAGTCTTTCAAGCTGTGAGATTTCTCTATTTATAACAATTCTTTGTCTTGGAGTTAAAGAAAGCTCATTTGATGGACATGATGGTTCACAAAAACCACATTCAATACACTTATCAACTATTTCATTAGTTGCAGGCATAGATTTTAAGTTTTTAAGATGGGCTTGGGCATCATCATTTATAATAACACCTGGATTTAATAAACCTTTTGGATCAAATAATTCTTTGATTTTTTTCATCATAACATAGGCATCATTACCCCATTCAACTTCAATAAATGCAGCCATGTTTCTACCTGTTCCATGTTCTGCTTTTAAACTTCCTTGGTATTTAACAGCAACACTATGAACAACATCATTCATAAAGGCATCATATCTTTGTATCTCTTTAGGATCTGAAAAGTCTTGTGTAAATACGAAGTGAAAGTTTCCTTCTAAGGCATGACCAAAAATTAAAGCTTCACTATAATTATGCTTTTTAAATAAATCTTGAAGTTCTAAAGTAGCTTCTGCAAGACATTCAATTGGATAAGCAACATCTTCAATAATTACTGTTGTACCTGTTTCTCTTACTGCTCCAACTGCAGGGAATAATCCTTTTCTAATTTTCCAATAAAGTGTGTATTCACTTACATCTTTTGTAAAATAAATATCTCTTACAACATTAAATTCTTCTAATAAATCTTGGATTTGTTTTGTTTGTACATCAAGTTCATTATCAGATGTTGCTCTTGTTTCAATTAATAAAGCAGTAATATTTTCATCAAAATCTTTTATATACTCAGGCATTGCAGGATCATTTTCAATACTTCTTAATCCTGCTCTATCCATTAATTCAACCGCATCAACAATAATACTTTTATCATCACGTGCAAGTTTTAATTTTGTAACAGCAGAACATGCTTCTTTTATATCTTTAAAATAAATAAGAGCAGATGCTTTATCTTTTAAATCTTCAACAGTGTAATAAGTGATTTCTTCAATAAATGCTAAAGTTCCTTCACTTCCTATTATTAAATGCTCTAATATTTCAAATACATCATCAAAATCAATTAACGCATTTAGAGAATATCCACATGTATTTTTGATTTTAAACTTTCGTTCAATCTTTGCTCTTAAATCTTCATTGTTTATTGTACTTGTTGAAAATTCTTTTAAGTTTTTTAAGAAATCTGCATGAGTTATTTTGAATGCATTTTTACTTTCAGTACATGCTGTATCTAATCTTGTTCCATCACCAAAAATTAATTTCATCGATTTTAAAGTTTTATATGAATTTTGTGAAATTCCACAACACATTCCTGATGCATTATTTGCAGCAATTCCACCAATCATCGCTGCATTTATACTTGCAGGATCTGGACCAATTTTTTTAGAATAAGGTGCTAATAAATTATTTACTTGAGCTCCTGTTAATGCTGGTTGTAGTGAGATAAAACTTTTATCCTCTGATATTTTAAAATCTGTGAATTTTCTTGATGTTACTATCAAAATAGAATCAGAAATTGCTTGTCCTGATAGAGATGTACCAGCAGCTCTAAAGGTAACACTTAATTCTAATTCATTTGTTAATTCAATAATATCTTGAACTTCTTTTGCAGTATCAGTTTTGATTACTATTTTTGGAATCAATCTATAAAATGAAGCATCTGTTCCATAAGCTAATGTATGTAGTTTATCAGTGAAAATTTTATCACTTGAAATCTTTCTCGAAATTTTATTATAAAAATTTAAATATTTGCCATCTAGCATTTTATTTCCTTTTGTTTTTAATTAATTATTTTGATTATAGTTTTTAAAAAAGGATGCTTATTACTCTAGTCTTGGAACTGTATAAATTCTTTGTTGAGGATCGTATATAAAAGCAAACATTCTATCTTTACTTTTATATACGATATTTATAAGTAGTTTTTGTATTAAAAAATTCATAAAGAATCTCCTGTAATATATTAGTAAAAAGGACAAGCCTTTTTACTTTAAATATTATCCCTCTGTACTTGGATTAATTCCGAAGAACTCTGGATAGAAAGCTATTAATAATAATACTATAATTTGAATTATAATAAATGGAATAACTCCTTTATAAATTTGTATTGTTCTAACTGTTGCTGGAACAACTCCTTTGAGATAGAAAAGGGAGAATCCAAACGGTGGTGTTAAAAACGATGTTTGTAAGTTCATTGCAATTAAAATAGCAAACCATACAGGATTGATATCTAAGTTCATAGCAATTGGAACTAAAATTGGAACAATAATATATGAAATCTCAACAAAGTCAATAAAGAAACCAAGTACTAGAATTGCTAACATTGTAAAGATAATGAATCCCCATTTTTCATCACCAGGTAAACTCATCATAAAGTGTTCAACAATTTCGTCTCCACCAGTATATGTAAATACCATTGAGAAAGCTGTTGCACCAATTAAGATACCAAATACCATTGATGTAATTTTAACTGATTCTAAAGATGCTTCTTTAATCATTCCAATTGAAAATGTTCTATAAACAACTGCAAGTCCTACTGCACCCAAACACCCAACAGCTGATGATTCAGTTGGTGTTGCTACACCTGCAAAAATTGAACCAAGTACTAATAAAATTAGTGTTAATGAAGGAATAATATCAATTAAAGCCCTCATCACTTGTTTAGATTTAGAACCTCTGCTTGGATCTGCTGGAATTGCTGGAGCCATATCTTTATTAAAATATGAAACAACTACAATATATAAAATATAAGCACCAACAAGTGCAAGACCTGGACCAATTGCCGCTTTAAATAAATCACCAACAGGAACTTGGAATACATCTCCTAAGATAATTAAAACAATTGAAGGAGGAATAATCTGTCCTAGAGTTCCTGATGCACAAATAGTACCACAAGCAAGTGGAGTGTTATATTTATATTTCATCATTACAGGAAGTGAAATAACACCCATTGCAACAACTGAAGCACCAACAACACCTGTTGAAGCTGCAAGTAAAGCTCCCACTAATACAGTTGAAATTGCAACTCCACCTCTAATTTCTCCAAATAAGAATCCCATAGATTCTAAAAGTCGCTCTGCAAGACCTGTTTTTTGTAAAACAATACCCATAAAAATAAACATAGGAACAGCCATTAAAATTGTATTTTGCATAATTGACATAATTCTAAATGGCATGAAGTCGAACATTAATAGACCTTCTTCAAAACCATCAATTAAAGCCACATCAATTCCATCGTCAAAACCAATTTCAACAATACCAGCAATAATTCCAAATAAAACAGAAACAGCTGCAAAAGTAAATGCTACAGGAAAACCAAATAGTAGCATTATAAGTGCAGCGAAAAACATTATAATCCCAACCATTATTTGTCTCCTTTATTATGTAAATCATCATCTAATTTATGAACTTCATCAATCATGTGTTCAATATCACCATTTACCATATGTGGTGCAACTGGATGTAGTCCCTTATATACATTTAGATTTCTAATAAAGAAACCAATTGATGTTATTATTAGTAAAAAGAATGATATTGGAATTAGTGATTTAACTAACCATCTATTTGTTAATCCACCTGGATCACCACTTTGTTCACCTGATTGAAAAGCTTCAATTACATAATCAATTGAACCTACACCAATTAGTAAAGAGATTGGTAATATAAATAATAAAACACCAACCATGTTAATAATTGCCTTTTTCTTATCAGTTAATGTATCATAGATTAAATCCACTCTTACATGTCCATCTTCTTTTAAAGTATATGAAATACCTAATAATATAATTACAGAGAATAAATGCCACTCCATCTCTTGCATAGCAATACTTCCTGATCTAAAGAAGTATCTCATTACAACATCATAGAATACGTTTAATATCATAAGTACCATTACAATAGCAGTAATATATCCTATAACATTGGCAAATTTATCAAAACCTTTTTCTAGTTTTAACAGCATAAAAATCCTTTTGAAAGTTTTTAATAAGTCGAATAAATATAATAAGTTTTATATTTATAACACTTATTTAGTAGTTTTTTGAATGAGTATTTTAACCCTCATTTCTGAGGGCTAAAATTTCGACAGAGTATTGTATCTATTTTAAGTTGTCTTTTAAGTATAAGTAATCAGACATTTTAGTCCATTCTCTAGCTTTCTTTTGGTAAGCAGCTTGTGAATCTAAAACTTCTTTTAATAAAGGTTGACCTTTAGTTTTTTCAACTAATAGTTCAGCATTTACTTTTTTCATTGCATCCATAACTTCTTTAGGGAAAGTTTTAATTTTAATGTTTGGATAGTCAGTTTCAATTTTTGACCATGCTTCAGCACTCATATGATAATTTTGAATATACATATCATATGCTGATAATTTCATAGCTGTAATTAAAATTGTTTGTAAATGTTTTGGTAACTTGTTAAATTTTCTTTCGTTAACTAAATATTGTAATTCAGTTGCTGGCTCATGCCATCCTGTGTAATAATAAGGTGCAACTTTGTTGAATCCCATTTTGATGTCCATTCCAGGGCCAACCCATTCAAGTGCATCAATAGTTCCTCTTTCAAGTGAAGTATATAACTCACCAGAAGCGATATTAGTAACAGATAATCCTAATTTTGCCATGATTTCTCCAGCAAATCCAGGGATTCTCATTTTAAGACCTTTTAAGTCATCAACAGTATTAATTTCTTTTCTGAACCATCCACCCATTTGGTTTCCAGTGTTTCCACCAGGGAATGATAATACTTTATGCTTTTTGTATGCTTTTTTCATTAATTCCATACCACCACCGTGGTAGAACCATGCATATTGCTCAGGTGTAGTCATACCAAATGGCATTGTTGTAAATGGTAAAGTATTAATATCTTTACCTTTCCAGTAATATGATGCTGAGTGACCCATATCATATTGACCACCCTTAACCATATCTAAAATTCCAAGTGCTGCTTTATGTTTATTTGAAGCATCAACTCTAATTTTAAGTTGTCCTTGAGACATTTCTTCAACCATTTTAGCCATATTAGTTGGTGTATCATAGAATGGGCTTAAAGTTGAACCCCATGTAGTAGCAAGTTTCCACTTATATACTTTTTCTTTAGCAACTGCTGCTGTACTTAATCCTGCTATTAGTGCAGAAGTAAGAAGTAATTTAGTTGTTGTTTTTAACATGATCATTTTCTCCTTAGATTTGTTATGAACCAAGTTTAACAATATGAAATGAAAATGATATGATATTTTATGTCATATGGATAGAAAATATGTGAAATTTATGTAGTTTTAAAAATATATCCAGTATCAACAACAGTTTGGATGTAATCATTGTTGAGAATCTTTCGTAATCGTCTTATTAAACTTCTTATTGATTCTAAAGAAGCAAAACTTCCTTCCCAAACATAATTTTCAATATTCTCATAAGATAAAACTTGATTTCTTTTAGTTAAAAATAAATTTAACAGAAGTCTTTCTTTCTTTGTCAATCTTTGCTCATTTTTATTTATTACTATTAAAGATGATTTGTAGTCAAAGTAACAATCTTTGTCAAAATGTATAAAATCATCTTGAATTTTACAAAGTTTTTCTATTTTTATTTCTAATTCATCAATAAAAAATGGTTTCTTTAAATAATCATTACAGCCAAAATCATATGATTGTTTAATATCATCAAGTTCAACACTTGCTGAAATTATAATTACTGGAATTTCTTTATAAAATTCTCTAATTTTTTTTAGTATTTTAATTCCATCAATATTTGGAACATTAATATCAAGAACAAAGCAAGAATAACCATCAGCAATTTTTTCTATAGCTTCTGCTCCATCAAGACATGATTCAACTTTATAACCTTTTATTTTCAGTCTTTTAGTAATCGTTTCATTTAGTTTTTTATTATCTTCTAGTAGTAATATGTTCACATCAAGCCTTTTTATGAGGTAACTTTATTGAAAAAACTACATTATCATCTTCATTTCTCACAGTTATGGTTCCCCTCATTTTATCTTCAATAATAACTTTTGCCATATAAAGGCCTAATCCTGTTCCATCACTTTTAGTTGTAAAATATGGTTGAAAAATAGAATGGATTATTTCTTCATCTATTTTACCCGCATCATCTATTATTTCTATAGTATTAAAGTTTATACATCTATTTATGTTAATGATTATATTTCCTTTTTCTTTAATATCTAGTTGTTTCTCCATTATTTTATTTTTTGCATTATTGATTAAATTTAGTAAGACTTGTTTAAATTCATTTTCATAACCATAAATTAAAAGTTCTTCATTTTTATTTTTATAATTAAAAGTCATTTCTATATTTGAATAAAAAACTTGTTTTCCTATAATTTCATTTATTTCAGTCAAAGACTTAGAAATTGAAAATAGTTTTTTCTTAGTTGATGGTTTTAAAAAGTTTCTAAAATCATTTAATGTTCTTGACATATATTTTATTTGTACCATCGAGTCTTGTACAAAATCATTTACTTCAACATCTTTTAGTTCATTTAATAAATAAGATGTTTGTATATCTTGTACTAAGGCAGAAAGTTCAACTAATGGCTCATTCCATTGATGTGCAATTGCTGCAATCATATCACCCATTTCAGCTAATTTACTTTGTTGTATTAAAAACTGTTTTTGTTGAACACGTTCTGTTATATCATCCATAATACATACAATTCCTCCAACACTTTGATCAATATTTTTATAAACTGCTTTGTTTAAAATAATATGCTTCATTTGATTTGATGATGTATAAAATGTGAATTCAGAAGTTGAAGTTGAGAATGTTTTTAGTAATTCTTTATCTATTATTGTATTCTTTGAAGCAACTTCATTTGTAAAAAAGTCAAATGCAGTTTTTCCAATTACCTGATCTCTATGTTCATTTACTAAATTTGCAAAAGCTAAGTTACAACCTAAAAACTTACCCTGAGTATTTTTGTAATAAATGGGATTAGGAATAGTATCTAATAATACTTTATCAAATTCCAATCTATTAGATAAGGCATGCTCTACTCTTAATCTTCTTTTGATATTCGCTCTTAAAGTTACTACTATAATACTCAATATCATAATAATTAGTATTGCTAAAATAAAGAATTTTGTAACTTTTTTATATTCCAAACTTGGTTGGTTAATTATTGTGTAATCATCTACATGTTTTGTAATATCAATATTAAATCTTTCAAGTTCTTTATAATCAAACATATATTCGTTTGGAGATTTTTCTAAAATTGGTATTTGTGATATTTTTTTACCTTCTATAATATCAATTGCCATTTTTGATATTGCGTCACCTTGGCCAACAGCAGATGTTAAAAGACCACCTACTATTCCATAGTTTAAATAAAAATCCCAAAGTCCATAAATAGGAACATTACTAGCTTTTCTTATCTCTTTGAAACCTTGTTTATATGTAAAATACTTTCCTGTAGTATCTTTGAATAATAAGACAAATAAAACAACTGTATCATCTTTTAACTCAGAAACCTTTTTTGTAATACCATTTATTTCTAAATTATCAATGTATTCAATTTCAAATATTTTTTCATATTTTTTCATTATAGGTCTTAAGTCTCTTTTTACAGCATAACCTGTTTTTGAAGTATCATTTATAATTAGAAGTTTTTTTAAGTTTGGATGTAAGTCTTTTATTAGTTCAAAGTTTTTTTCTAAATCTACTTGTTCAACTACACCTGTCATATATTTTTTCATGTAGTTTTGTTCTAAAAAAGCTTTATCAAAATTGTTTATTCCACAAAAAAGAACAGGAAGATTTTTAAATAAATATGTATGGTAATTAATGACAAAATCAAATGCATTATTATCGCTTGCTAAAATTAAATCAAAGTCTCTTTTTTGGAATTGTTGTTTATAAAGTTTTGCTAATTGATCTAAATATATTGGATCAGCTACTCTTTTAGTATCCATATAAACAGTTGTAAGTTCAATATTATCATATTCGTTAAATCTTTTCTCAATCGTTTTTGAAATATCATCACTCCAAATATATCCCTTATGATATGAATGCAATAACAATACTTCTTTTGGCTTTTGAGCGAAAAGAAATGTAATTAAAATCAAGCTAAATAGTATAATTTTTTTCATTTAAACCCTCTATTTAGCTATTATATCAAGATTTTGTAAAAATTACATAACCAGATTTTGGACCATGTGCTCCAATTACCAATGATTGCTCAATATCGGCAGTTTTCGAGGGTCCTGATATAAATACTCCATAACCTGCATTCTCAAAGTTTAACTTTTCATAAGCTTCATGCATATTTGATACAATATCTTTTTCATCAATTACAATTACAATATTCTGTGCAATAAAATATAATGCTCTATGTCTGTTCTCTTCATTTTGCATCCAAATTGCAGCATTTTCAGCAACAGCAAAATTACCTTTTACAACTGCTACATCTATGTCTTTTAATTTATGTGCATCATTTGCATCATTTGCATCAAAGTTACCTAGTGAAGAACCTTCAATATTTGAAGCGAATATATTTTCATCTTGATAAAGCTCTTTTATTGTTTTGTCTAAATCTTTCTTATCAATTATCATGGCTTTACCACCAACTGTTTCAATGATTGTTGAAAATTTTTCAAATTTATTCTCGTAAGTTGTTCCAAAATTTTCATATGAAGGAAGTTCTACATCAATAACTGCATTGTTCTTTTTTATATCTGCTAATATCTTCTCTTTACTAGTCATTTAAATCTCCTTGCTCGAACATCTCTTTAAAACTTTTTTCTGCCATTTTTGGCATATCTCTTTGTTTTCCCCATGCATTTGCTTTATTATAAACAATTGAATTTGGAAGCTTTGGCACAATTTTTCTTGCCATTTTTCCTGCAAAATCAAACAGTTTTGGTTTTGTCATAAGCCAAGCTGTAACTTTCATCGCCATTTTCTTTTTTGAATCAATTAATCCTAATTCACTTAAATCTTGACGTCTTGAATAAAGTTGTGAATCTAAATCAATTTTTACAGGACATACATTTGTACATGAGCCACATAAAGTACAAGCAAATGGTAAAGTATTATGTTTTTTTGGTTCTTTTACTGAACCTAATATTGAACCAATTGGTCCTGGAATTACGTATTCATAAGAGTGCCCACCTGATCTTCTATAAACAGGACATGTATTCATACAAGCACCACATCTAATACAGTTTAATGCTTTTTTATATTTTTCTGATGCTAGGAATTCACTTCTTTTATTATCAACAATAATAATGTGCATTTCTCCACCTTCAATAGGCCCATGGAAATGTGAAGTATATGATGTAATTGGTTGTCCTGTGGCACTTCTTGCAAGTAGTCTCGTAAATACTGATAAATCTTTTAATCTAGGGATTACTTTTTCAATTCCCATAGAAGCAATATGAAGTTTAGGGACAGATGCTCCCATATCGGCATTTCCTTCATTTGTACAAACCACAACTCCCCCTGTTTGGGCAATTGCAAAGTTGACACCTGTTAGGCCAGCTTGGGCTGTTAAGAAGTCTTCTCTTAAACTAGCTCTTGCAGCTCTAGTTAAAT
>CALKDR010000064.1 GCA_938084175.1 uncultured Campylobacterales bacterium | reverse complement strand
GTTTGTGCTCTTTGTTTTGATAAATCTAAGATTTCTGTTTTTTTATTGTAATGTGTTAAATCTAAATCAAAAGCTTTTAACTCTTCAACTAATCTATCATTTGAAACTGCTTTTATATATTCAGCATTTAACCATAAAAGTTTTTCAGCATTATATGAAGATGCAGATTTATTAATATTATTAGGATCAAATAATTCTAACATTTCGTCCATTGAGAATACTTCTTGATCACCATTAGACCATCCAAGTCTTACAAGGAAATTTAAAAGAGCTTCAGGTAAATATCCATCAAGTTTATATTGCATAACATCCATAGCACCATCTCTTTTAGATAGCTTTTTTCCCTTTGGATTATTAATCATTGGCATATGAAAGAACTTTGGTACATCAAAACCTAAAGCATTGTAAATCACAATTTGTTTGGGAGTATTAGATAAGTGATCATCACCTCTTAATACATCAGTCATTCCCATTAAATGGTCATCAATAGCAACAACAAAGTTATAAATAGGCATTCCACTTGCACGTGCAATTACAAAATCATCAACTTGATTAGCATCAAATTTCATAGAACCTTTTACACCATCTTCAAATCTAATCTCACCTTCAAGTGGAGCTTTTATTCTAATAACAGGTTCAACATCATCTGGAATTTGTGGTAATATTTTTCCATCTTCAGGTCTCCAAGTTCCATCATATCTTGGATTTTCTTTAGCAGCTTCTTGTTTTGCTCTTAAGGCATCAAGTTCATCTCTACTCATATAACACTTATAAGCTTTACCCTCTTCTAAAAGTTGAGTAATATATTTTTTATAAATATCTACTCTTTTAGATTGGTATTCAATTTCACAATCACTTGGCATTCCAACCCATTCAAAAGCGTTTAAAATTGCTTTTACAGCATCTTCATTGTTTCTAGCATTATCTGTATCTTCAATTCTTAATTTAAACTCACCATTTGTTTTTTTTGCCCAAAGATAAGAATAAAGTGCAGTTCTTAATCCTCCAATATGTAAATATCCTGTTGGACTTGGTGCAAATCTTGTAATTGCCTTGTTTGTAATTGACATTAATTACTTCTCCTCTTTTTTATTATATATGTAAAATCCCACACCTGACCCTATTGCTACTAGTGCTATAAATATCAGCATTGCTATCTCAAGTAATGCCATTTGCGTCCTTTTCTTTTAACTGTCCACAAGCAGCTGAAATATCTATACCTTTAGATTCTCTAATAGTACAAATAAGTCCTCTATCATTTAAATAGTCTTTGAATTTAACCATGTCTTCAACTTCAGGTCTCTCATATGTAGTCCCTGGATATGGATTAAAGAAAATTAGATTTACTTTTGCAGAAATTCCATTTAATAGTTTTATTAATTTAGCTGCTGCTTCAATACTGTCGTTTTTACCTTTTATTACAAGGTATTCAAACATTACTTTTTTTCGTGTATCAACTGGGAATTTTTTAACAGCATCAATAATAGTTTGAATATTATATGCTTTATTCATTGGAATTAATTCAGATCTTAATTCATCATCAACCGCATGAAGCGAAATAGCTAATTGTATTCCTAAATCAAATTCTCCAAGCTTTTCAATTTTTGAAGCAATTCCTGAAGTTGAAACTGTTTGTCTTCTTTTATTAATAGATAAACCTTCTTCTTCACTAAACACATGTACAGCACGTGTGAAGTTTTTGAAGTTATCTAAAGGTTCACCCATTCCCATATATACAATGTTTACAGATTTATTAGCAGGGATATCATTATCTCTTTTTATATTTACAATTTGAGCAATATATTCACCAACAGTAAGATTTCTTACAAAGCCACCTTTTGCAGTTAAACAAAAAGTACAGCCTACTTTACATCCTACTTGAGAAGAAACACAAACTGTGTATTTTTCGCTACGAACAATTACACCTTCTTCATTTTTCTTTTTTTCTTTCATTAATAATAAAACAGCTTCTACTGTTAAATTATCTCTTAATTTAAAAAGATATTTAATACTTCCATCAGTACTTATTTCTTTTTTTAGAATACTCATCACATCAATTGGATATTTTTCTTCTAGTTGCTGTTTTAAGTCTTTTGGTATATTTTTCATCTCATCATAAGATGTTGCGTATTGTTTATATAACCAGTTATATACTTGTTTTGCTCTAAATGATGGTTTTAACGTTTCTTTTAATTCATCAAGTGAGAAATCATATATTGAGGGTGTTCCTTCTTTTGCCATTATTATTCCATTTCTTTTTTTATTTTATAATATTTTTTTTTCAACTAAATATTCATTTAGTTTTGTCATTGCTTCTTTATGATTTTTTAAAAAATCTTGGTGAGCATTTTTATTTGTATAATTTGTAACAACAAATATTCCAGCAACTGGTATATTAAATTGTTTTGCAACTTGAACAATTGAAAAATATTCCATATTTTCAATTCCAATTCCAAATTTTTTATAATCTTTTACTAATTCTTCATTTGTTGATATATAGTTTGAAGAATTAACAATAGTTTCATTTTTTACTATTTCATTATCTGATTTTAGAATATTATCTAAAGGTGTATAAGAATCCTTTGATAGAAAAGACAGCTCAATATTTGAAGCTTCTCTAGATTCAACTATATCAAATAAATTATGCTCTCCATACGACCCTGCACTTCCTATAAAAACAAGAGAAGAAGGTTTCTTGGTTAAGCAAATTTTTGTTAAATTAATAGCAGATTCAATTAAACCAACACCAATAACTTGCGCAAATTCAAAAGTTTCATTTCTTCCTGCACAAACAATCACTTACATTCCAGTAAAAAGTTTGGTTCAATTTTAATTTCTTGACTTGAATTTACAGGGGCAATATCTGATACTCTTTTAGATGAATAAGCTTCTTTATTTACAGCCTTTAGGAATTGATGATTTGACTTATTTATTGTAATTTTCTTAATTTTACAATCTTTTGATAATGTACTTTTCAAAGATTTTGAATAAGATTCAATCCATTTAATTGAATCAATTCTCAATAAGTCAAGGCTACTATCATAAAGTCTAGTACTTGTAATCCAAGAAACATTAGAAATTCTTAACTTTACATTATCTCTGTCAAATGTATTTTCTAAAGCAATCAAATCATTTATAAACTTGTTTATATTTTTTGCATCAAAAGACTTTATTGTATATCTTAGGTTACCAATATAACCAATAAACTCTTGTGTATTTTTAAAGTACTTATATTTTGGACTTATAGTGAATTTACCATCTTTTTTTTCAACAGAATTATTGTTTTTAATATACTTATTAAATTTTTCTATATGTCCAGTTATAAATTCTTCTGATTTATTCTCAATATTAATACTTATATATGTACTTAAAACATCAGGAGTTACTAATTTTGTAAACTTTTTATTAAAACTTATTTCATACGAAAATAATGAAAGAGGTAAAAGTAGGGTGATTAAAAATAAAAATGTGATTCTCAATTTATATCCTTACGGGTATGTTATTATCTCTTAGGTATCTTTTTAAATCCATAATATCTATTTCTTTAAAGTGAAAAATTGAAGCAGCCAAAGCTGCACTTGCGCCATGTTCAAAAGCTTCTTTCATGTGTGCCATAGTCCCAGCGCCACCAGATGCGATTACAGGAATATCAATCATTGAAGAAATCTGTTGTGTGATATTTAATTCAAAACCAGTTTTTGCACCATCTGTATCCATTGAAGTAAGAAGTATTTCACCAGCACCCCTATCATATACTTCTTTAGCCCACTTAACTGCATCAAGGCCTGTATCCTCACGACCACCTTTTACAAAAACATGGTAAGATCCATCAGCAACTTTTTTAACATCAATTGCAGTTACAATACACTGTGAACCAAATCTTTTAGCACTTTCATTTATTAAATCAGGATTTGTAACAGCCGATGAATTAATCGAAACTTTATCACATCCAACATTTAATAGTTTGTATATATCATCAAGTTTTCGTATTCCACCACCAACAGTTAAGGGAATAAAAACTTCTTTAGCAACTTCTTTTACAATATCTACTATAGTTCCTCTATTTTCATGACTTGCAGTAATATCTAAAAAAGTTATCTCATCTGCACCTTCATTATTGTATCTTTTTGCAACTTCTACAGGATCACCTGCATCACGAAGACCTACAAAATTAATTCCTTTTACTACTCTTCCATTATCAACATCTAAACAAGGTATAATTCTTTTTGCAAAACTACTCAAGTAAATTCCTTCATTATTATTAGTAATATATTATCTAATTATAAGTTAAAAACAGTTATACTCTTTGCAATTATGGAAAATATAAAAGCAAAAAAGAAATACGGACAAAATTTTTTAAAAGATACTACGGTTTTGGATAAGATCATCCAATCGATGCCCAACAATAATAATTATGTTGTGGAAATTGGGCCTGGATTAGGTGATTTGACTAAAAATCTAGTCAAGTACAAAGAGATGACTGCTTATGAAGTGGATACTGATCTAATTAGTATTCTAGAGTCAAAATTTGCAATACAAATAGAAGAGGGTAAACTAGAACTGATCCACACTGATGTTTTAGAAGCTTGGGATGCCCAAGACACTCTTCATGATGGTAAATACGATTTAATCGCAAATTTACCATACTATATTGCAACAAATATTATATTAAGAGCATTTGAAGATAAAAACTGTGAAAGCATCATTGTAATGATTCAGAAAGAAGTAGCTTTAAAATTCTCGGCAAAGCCTAAGGATAAAGAGTTTTCTTCACTAGGAGTTATTACAAATATGATGTCAATTGAATCAAGGATACTATTTGATGTACCTCCTGAATCATTTGATCCACAACCAAAAGTTATGTCTTCTATACTTTATATTAGAAAAGATATGAATAAAACTATTGATAAAGATTTTAATAAATTTTTAAAGGCTTGCTTTGTCCAGCCTAGAAAAAAATTATCTAAAAACATATCTTCTATAGTTGATAAAAAGTTAATATCTAAATATTATGAAGAACTTGGGATTAGTGATAATATAAGACCTCATGAAGTTAGTTCATCTTTGTATAGCCAATTGTATACAAAGGTAAAAGATGGAAGAAATTAAAACAGAAGAAATAATTGTTAACACTCAGGCTGCTAAAGAAACTACTGTAAATGATACAGTAGAACAGAAGCAAACTAATAATGTAGAAGAAGTAAAAACTTCTAAAGAAGCTCCAAAAGCTAATAATAAAAGAAAACCAAACCACAATAATAATAACAATAATAATAAAAGACCAAAAGTAAAACTACCAACAGAAATGATTGGTGATGGTTGGATGAATGATCTTAAAAAAGCACATTTAATAAATGAAAAGATTCAAAAAGATAGATTGAATCCTCACTACAAATTAAATCTTAATACAAATGCTAAAATGAGAATCACTCCTTTAGGTGGATTAGGTGAAATTGGTGGAAACATGATGATTATTGAGACTGAAAAGTCTGCAATTATTGTTGATGTTGGAATGAACTTCCCTGATGAAACAATGCATGGTGTTGATATTTTAATTCCTGACTTTACTTACTTAAGAGAAATCAAACATAAAATTGAAGCAGTTATCATTACTCATGGTCATGAAGATCATATTGGTGCAATGCCTTACCTTTTCAAAGAAATGCAATTTCCTGTTTATGGAACATCTTTACCATTAGAAATGATTGGTTCAAAATTTGATGAACATAAAATGAGAGAGTTTAGAAAATTCTTTAGATGTATTGAAAAAAGAAAACCAATTAAAATTGGTGAATTTGAAGTAGAGTGGATGCATGTTACTCACTCAATTATTGATTCATCTGCAATTGCAGTTACAACTGAAGCTGGAACAATGATTCATACAGGTGACTTTAAAATTGATCATACTCCTGTTGATGGATATCCAACAGATTTACATAGACTTGCATATTATGGAGAGAAGGGTGTTTTATTATTAACATCAGATTCAACAAACTCTCACTCACCAGGATTTACAAAAACTGAAAAAACAGTAGGACCTACATTTGATAGAATTTTTGCAGAAGCAAAAGGTAGAGTTATTATGTCTACATTCTCATCGAATATTCACAGAGTTTATCAAGCAATTGATAGAGGGATTAAATCAAATAGAAAAGTTTGTGTAATTGGTAGATCAATGGAAAAAAACTTAGACTTAGCAATGGGTTTAGGATATGTTAAATTTCCAAAAGATTCATTTATTGATCCACATGAAGTTAATAAATATAAAGATGAAGAAGTTCTAATTGTAACAACAGGTTCTCAAGGTGAACCAATGTCAGCACTATTTAGAATGGCAATTCATGAGCATAGACATATTAAGATTAAACCAACAGATCAAATTGTATTATCTGCTAAAGCAATTCCTGGAAATGAAGCAAGTGTTTCTGGAATTTTAAATAACTTATTAAAAGCAGGGGCAAAAGTAGCTTATCAAGATTATCCAGATATTCATGTATCAGGACATGCTGCACAAGAAGAACAAAAATTAATGTTAAGATTAGTTAAACCTAAATTCTTTATGCCAGTTCATGGTGAATATAATCATGCTTTAAAACATGGTAAAACAGGTATTGACTGTGGTATTTTAGAAAGAAATCTTTACATTATGAATGCAGGTGAGCAAATTGAAGTAACTCCAAAGTACATGAAAAAAGTAAAAACTGTTAAATCAGGAAAAGTATATATTGATAACCAATTAAATCATAAAATTTCTGATGATATTGTACTTGATAGACAAACAATGGCAAACGAAGGTGTTGTTATGATTGTTGCTCAAATTAACGAAAATGATAGAACACTAGCGGATAGAGCGAAAGTTACTTCATTTGGTTTAGTTCCAGATAAACAAGATAAATTCTTTGCAAAAGAAATAGAAGATTTATTAGCAATATTCTTAGCAAATGTAAAACCAGGTATTTTCAAAAATACTAGAATGATTGAAGACGAAATTAGAAAAGTTGTTAGAAAACATTGTATTAGAAAATATAAAAAATACCCAATGATTGTACCTACTATATTTGTTCAGTAATAAGGAAATAAAATGGATTTTAAACAAATAGTTAAAGATGTTTTGCTTACAGAAGCTAAAGAGTTAGAAAAAGCAGCAGCAAATGTATCTTTTGATATAGAAAAAGCTATTGAGTTGATTATAAATTCAAAAGGTAAACTTATTATTACAGGTGTTGGTAAATCTGGTCTTGTAGGCACAAAGATAGCAGCAACACTTGCAAGTACAGGAACTAGTTCATTTTTCCTTCATCCTACAGAAGCTATGCATGGTGATTTAGGAATGATAGGGAAAGAAGATATAGTTTTAGGTATCTCATACTCAGGGGAGAGCGAAGAATTAGTTCAAATTCTTCCTCATCTAAAAAGATTCAATATTCCACTAATTGCAATGGCTAGTAATGAAAATTCAACTCTTGCAAAATACTCAGATGTTTTTATTAATGTGAAAGTAGAAAAAGAAGGTTGTCCTTTAGATGTAGCACCAATGTCTTCAACTACATTGACTATGGCTATGGGTGATGCTCTTGCTGTTTCATTAATGAAAAAAAGAAACTTTCAAAGAGAAGATTTTGCATCATTTCATCCAGGTGGAAGCTTAGGAAAAAAACTATTTGTAAAAGTTGATGACTTATTACGAAAAACAGAACTTCCAATCGTTTCACGTGAAACAAAATTAAAAGATGCCATTTTAAAAATGAGTGAAGGTAGATTAGGAAGTGTTATAATTACTGATAAAGACAATAAAGTTATTGGTTTATTAAGTGATGGGGATTTAAGAAGAGCATTAATGAATGAAAACTTTACAATAGATTGTACAGTTGAATCATTAGCATCAACAAATCCAAAAACATTAAAAAATAAAGATCTTTTAGCAAGTGATGCATTACAAGTTATAGAAGATTATAAAATACAATTATTAATAGTTACAGATAATGAAGATAAGCTAATAGGCGTACTTCATATTCACGACTTAATAGAAGCTGGTATAAAATAATGAAACATGAAAAAGAAGAAGAATTAGAAACAACAAGACTTAATAAGTTTCTATCTCACAATAGTAAGTACTCAAGAAGAGAAGCTGATAGATTAATAGAAGAGGGTAAGGTAAAAGTTAATGGTGTTGTTGTTGAAAATTTAGCAACAAAAGTAACTATTAATGATGAAGTTCATATCAATAAAACTCCTATTAAAGAAGATAAAAATAAGATGCCTACGGTGATTATTTATAATAAACCAAAAGGTGAAATTGTATCTAAGAAAGATCCACAAGGTAGAAAAACTATTTATGACTCGCTAGGGAAAAGATATGCACACTATATGTCTGTAGGTCGTTTAGATTATGCAAGTGAAGGTTTACTCCTTTTATCTGATTCAGTTCAAATTGTAGATGCTTTAATGCACTCAAATTTAGAAAGAATTTATAAGATTAAAGTAAATGGTCCTATTGGTCCAAAAGTTGAATCTGCAATGATGCAAGGTTTGGAACTTGAAGATGCAACAGATGGTGCATTTAAAGGTAGTAAAATCAGATCTATGAAATTTGCACCATTCTTAGGATATAACATCCAAACAAATGGTGATAAATTCTCAAAAATAAAAGTATCAATTAATGAAGGTAAAAACAGAGAACTAAGAAGATTCTTTGCGCACTTTGGACTTGATATAATGGATCTTAAAAGATTTGAATTTGGTGGAATTTCACTAAATAACTTACCAACAGGAAAGAGTAGATTTCTTTCAAAAGAAGAATATAGAAACCTAAGAGACTTTTTAAGCGAAGATGACAGATCTTTCTAACAAACTAAGACCAACAAGTTTAGATAACTTTGTTGGTCAATCTCATATAATATCAAAAGACAAAGCCCTTTATAAACTAATAAAACAAAAAGAAATACCACACTTATTCTTCTATGGAAAACCAGGAACTGGGAAAACTACCTTAGCCAAAATCATAGCACGTGAAATAGATACAGATTATTACTACTTCAATGCGACAAGTATAAAAGTTGAAGATTTACGTAAAGTATTCGATAGATATAAAAATGCTTTAATTAAACCTTTAATCTTTATTGACGAAGTACATAGATTATCAAAAAATCAACAAGAAGTTCTTCTTCCTATAATGGAAAATTATGATGCAACGATTATAGGTGCAAGCACTGAAAATCCGTTTTTTACTTTAACAAATGCAATTCGTTCAAGATCTTTTCTTTATGAATTTAAAGCTTTCACACAAAAAGAAATGAATAAAATTTTACAAATAGCACTAAAAGGTATTGATGCAAAACTTGATAATGAAACAAAAGAATATCTTATACTTTCAAGTTCAGGTGATGCAAGAGCTATGCTTACACTTCTTAATTTTTCATATAAAGTATCAAAAGAAATCACTGTTTCTTTATTAAAAGAATTACGAGAAAATGTAATAGGGGATGGAGTATCTTCTTCAAATACACATTATGATTTAGCATCTGCTATGATAAAATCAATGAGAGGTTCAGATGTTGATGCAGCTTTATATTATATGGCAAGATTAATTAATGGTGGAGAAAGTGTAGACTTTATAACACGAAGACTTGTAATTTTTGCTAGTGAAGATATTGGAAATGCAAATCCAAATGCTTTTAATCTTGCAGTTAGTACAATGACTGCATGTAATAAAATTGGATATCCAGAATCTAGGATTATGCTAGGACAATGTATAGTTTATTTAACATCAAGTCCAAAATCTAATTCTGCATATAAAGCCATAAATAAAGCTCTACAAGACATCAAAGAAGGAATACTACTAGATATACCAAAACATCTAGATTCGCAGCATATAGGCTACTTATATCCTCATGATTTTGGTGGTTATGTTGAACAAGAATATATAAAAGAAGATTTGTCTTTATACAACTCTTTAAACATTGGATATGAAAAGACTTTAAACAACTGGCTTGAAAAAATTAAAAATAAGGATTAATAAATGGAATACTATACTTGGATATTGACATTTCATATTTTGGCATTATTGTCATGGATGGCAATGTTATTTTACCAGCCAAGACTTTATGTGTATCATACAGAATATAAAGATAAAAAAGATTTTGTTGATGTTGTAAAAATACAAGAGTTAAAGATGTATAAATATATTGGTGTTCCAGCAATGTGGGCTACTATTATTAGTGGTATTGTAATGCTTTACTTAAATCCCTATTTATTATCAGCTGATGCAGGTGGATGGATGCACGCAAAACTATTATTTGTTTTTTTACTTGTAATTTATTCTTACTCTCTTGGGTACTATAGAAAGAAACTTGAAAAAGATGATTATGAAAGAAGTGGTAAATTCTTTAGAGCCTATAATGAAGTGCCAACAATTTTAGCTGTACTTATAGTAGGATATGTAGTAACAAAGACATTTTCTATAGCATTTACACTTATTACTATTTTAATTGGTGCATTTATTGTATATAAAGTTTTTAAACAAAAAGAAAAGAAGTAACTATGAAATTTGATAAATATTACGTATTAGACACAAACATACTTTTAGAAGATGCATCAAATATTTTTAAACTATCACAAGATAGTAAAAACTTGATTATTCTTCCAGAAACAGTTTTAGATGAAATTGATAGTAAAAAATCTGGTTTTGATGAAATAAATTTCCAAGCTAGAGAATTTGCAAGAATCCTAGAGAACTCTAATATTAAAGAATCGATATCAAAAGATGGCTTCAAAATTATACAATTAGAAATCAAAAATCAACAAAAAGCAATCATTGATATTATTTCAAAAGATACGTATGACATAAATACCAAAAATGTTTCACTAAATATAATCAATGATAGAAAGATTTTAGAGATAGCAAAGTTCTCATCTACTTACTATAAAAATGAAGTAGAATTTTTATCACTTGATATTATGGCAAGAACAAGAGCTATATCACTTGATATAAAAACAAATTCATTACTAGGTTCATCTCGTGATGATTTTAGCTATGAATATGTAAAAGATATAGAAATTAACTTTGAAGATTTAGAAGATTTTGATAATCAAGAAATAAGCAAGTTTGATAAAGAGCATAAAGTGTACAACTATTCATACTGTTTTAAAGTAATAGATTCTGATCAAGTAATATTAGCTTCAATAAACAATAATAGAATTCAAGTCTTGGATGAGAGTGAAATAAGAAATCAGATAATAACTCCATTAAACAAAGAACAACTATTTTTTTCAAATGCAATATTGTCACATTTATATAATGTTTTAATTGTAGAAGCAAAAGCAGGTTCAGGTAAAACACTTTTAGCTTTAAGTGGAGCATTAAAATTAGTTCGACAAAAAGAGTATCAAAAAATAATCTATATAAGAAACTCAGTTGAATCACTTGATAAAGGTGAAGATATTGGTTATCTTCCAGGGTTTGAAGAAAAGTTTAAAATATATAACCATCCACTAATGGATAGTTTAGAATATATAATAAGAACTGAACACAAAAAAAGGTCAAAAAAGAATCCTAATAATATTCAAGAACTTGATGATCAAGAATTAACAACTAGAGTTGAACAAATGATTCAAAATTACGGAATAGAAACTATGTGGGTTGGAGAGATGAGAGGAAGAACATTATCTAACTCTTTTATTATAATTGATGAAGCACAAAACATGTCAAATAAAACTATGCAAATGGTATTATCAAGAATAGATAATACTTGTAAAGTAGTGATTTTAGGATCAAATAAACAAATAGATAACTTCTATGTAAATAAGTATACAAACTCATTAACAACACTATTAAAATCAACTAAAGATAAAAATACATTAGTAAATACTTTTGCAATCAAATTACAAAAAGTACTAAGAGGTCCAATTACTGAATGGGCTGAAAATATATTCTCTAAATAATTAGATAATCATTTAGATTCTAAATGTGTTATAATAGATATTATAATACGTATAGGAGTTTAAATGAGTCTACTACAATACAAGTCAAATGAAATGTTCTCATCAATAGAATTAATTAGAAAAAGTAAAAGCTGTAATACTTAGAGAGGGAAAGCCTTCTTTATATGCTTTTAGATTTTTATAAAAATGAAGAATTAATAAATGAGTATTTAGAACTTAAATAAAAAATCAATCAAAAGTAACTCAATAAATTCAAAAAGTAGAATAGATGTAGTTTTATATGAAGATGACGATAGTGTTGATAGTCATACAGAAGATATATATAAGGCATCAAGACAACTTGCTAATAAAGAGAATATAAACTTCATATCTAAGTATGCTGAAGAAAATATACTAAGGTGATTAAAGATTTAGTTACAGATGTTTCACATGAAACATTCTTGTAAAAAATCAAATGCTTTTATAAATACATTAAATAAAGAAATAGTTGAAATCACTAACAAAGATGTTAAATTAATAGATACACAAAATAATTGTATTCTTTGTAAATCATGTTATAGCTCATGACCTGTTTACGAAGTAAATAAAGACTTTCTAGGGCCTTTTGCACTAACAAGGGCATTGAGATATGAAAATGATAAAAAAGTCCTTGATATAGTTTTATAATTGATTCTGTACAAAAAGGATATCAAAATCCTAATTTTGCAAGTTTAGATACGGGATTTGTTCCAATGTATTTTAATTAAGAGCAAATGCTCTTAATTAAATTGTAGATATTATAAGTTATCTTTTAAATATAAGAAGTCAGACATTTTAGTCCATTCTCTAGCTTTCTTTTGATAAGCATCTTGAGAATCTAAAATCTCTTTTAATAAATCACTTTTTTTAGCAACTTCCGTTCTTAATTCTTTATTTGTTTTTTTCATAACATCCATAACTTCTTTAGGAAATGTTTTTACTTTTATATTAGGATAATCTGTTTTTATTTTAGCCCATGCAGTAGCGCTCATATCATAATTTTGAATATACATATCATATGCAGAAACTCTCATACCAACAAGTAAAATTTCTTGTAAATCTTTTGGTAGTTTATTAAACTTTTTCTTATTTACTAAAAATTGCATTTCAGATGCAGGTTCGTGCCAACCTGTATAATAATAAGGTGCAACTTTATGAAATCCCATTTTAATATCCATTCCAGGGCCAACCCATTCAAGAGCATCTAAAGTTCCTCTCTCAAGTGAAGTATAAAGTTCACCTGGAGCCATATTAGTAACAGCAACACCAAGTTTAGCCATAATCTCACCAGCAAAACCAGGAATTCTCATTTTAAGACCTTGTAAATCAGAAACTGTTTTAATCTCTTTTTTAAACCATCCACCCATTTGAACACCAGTGTTTCCACCAGGGAATGATAAAACATTATGTTTATCATAAACTTTTAACATTAATTCTAAACCACCACCACGATAAAACCAAGCATACTGCTCAGGTGTAGTCATACCAAATGGCATTGTTGTAAATGGTAAAGTATTAATATCTTTACCTTTCCAATAATATGAACCAGAGTGACCCATTTCATATTGACCACCTTTAACCATATCTAAAATACCTAAGGGTGCTTTATGTTTATTTGAAGCATCAACTCTAATTAATAATCTACCATTAGACATTTTTTCAACTAGTTTAGCCATCTCTATTGGTGCACTAACTAAAGGAACAACAGTTTTTCCCCAAGTAGTAGCAAGTTTCCAAGTAAACACTTCTTTTTGTTCAATTTTTGTATTACTAACATCATTATCTTTTTTATCAGTACATCCTGTTAAAAACAATATAGTTGCAACACTTAATATACCCATCATTTTTTTCATCTTCTCTCCTTTTAAGATAAAGAGTATATATTTAAAAATTATAATTAAATTTAAGTTTAATTATAATTTTTGAATACATTCAATTCTTTAAAATTAAACTTTTTAATTTCTTTTTCTTTTTCCAACCGAGTTTTTTTAATTCAGGTTCAGAATAAAACTCTTTTGTATATCCAAAACATAAATATGCAATAAACTTGTAATCTTGCTTATTTATGTCAAAAATCTTATTTATCTTTTTTGGTTTTAAAATTGAAACCCAACCCATACCAATATTAAGAGACCTTGCAGTTAACCACATATTTAAAATTGCACATACAACAGAATATTCTCCT
Source organism: uncultured Campylobacterales bacterium (assembly GCA_938084175.1). Lineage (GTDB taxonomy): Bacteria > Campylobacterota > Campylobacteria > Campylobacterales > Arcobacteraceae > Poseidonibacter. The sequence goes on along the minus strand of CALKDR010000064.1, from coordinate 10,308 downwards.
GTTCTTTTCATATAAGTTTGACCTAAAATATCACTTTTACTTTTTTTGTAATAAACAGCAATATTAGTATGTGATTCTTTGATTCCTTCAAGTTTAAGGGAATTATACAACTTTTTATTTTTAAATTTTTTTTTACTCTTTTCAAAAGAAGAAGAAAAATGTTTATAAACTAAATCTTTTTCTTCTTCTTTTACCATAACAAAACGCCAAGGTTGAGAATAGCCAACAGAAGGAGCATTTTGTGCAGAGTCTAAAATTTTTAAAAGGTTCTTTTTTGAGATTTTTTTGTTTATAAAATTATTACCACGAACATCTCTTCTTGCAGTAATAATCTTATTTAAGGTATTCTGATCTTTTTTATTAAAAAGCATTTATACAGTAAAGTCATGTAAATCTTTAAATATAAATGCTTCAACTACTTCATCAATACTCTTTTGAGTAGGAGCAATTAAAGCAATTATTCCCTCATCCATAAACGGCCAAACATATTCTAATTCATTTATAACCACAACTGCATCAATCCACACAGAAATGTCTTCTCTTCTATCAACAAACTCTATATTTGTTATTTTCCCACCATCAAGTGAAACAAAAGCCCACGATTTATTTTCTTCTATTGAAGCAATAATACATTCGTCTCTATTTGTTGAATCTACAGGTATTAATATAGTCATACATTCCTCTTTAATAATATTTTCTTTAATTCTATAATCTTTGATTTTACACTTTTATTTCTTAAGAAATATACTCTTTCTTAAACCATAATGAAAATACGAATAAAGAATAAAGGTGCTGTTTAAATTTTTTCTCAAGTGATAATTGATAAATATGTCTAATATACACTTCATTGAATAAATTACTTGTATTATTTACTTCAATTATAGTATCTAATATTGATTTTCCATATTCTTCGTTTAACCATTCATTAAAGGGAGAATTGAATCCTTTTTTTGTTCTATTAATAATCTCTTCTGGAATATATTTAGAAGCAATTTTTTTAAGTAGATACTTATTCGTATTTCCTACTTTTATATCTGAATCGACACTAAACATATAATTAACCAAGTTAAAATCTAAAAAAGGAGTTCTAACTTCCAAAGAATTATGCATTGATATTCTATCAACTTTTGAAAGTAATGCTTCTCCTAGCCAGATTTTTAAATCAATATAACTCATCCAATCTACAGGGTCACTTTTAGAATGCTCCCTTTTATATGAAGGTACTTTATTAAAAAGTTTTTTTCTTTGAATATCTGTGTATATTTCCCCAAAAGAGTTGTATAAAGTCTCTTTTTTAACTATTCTTCTTAAATACTCACTCTCTTTAGTATTATTCTGAAGTGCTGAAACTATTGTATTTAAAAAATCATTTTGCCCATTTGAAAGTGTTTTTTCAAAGTCATAATATTTCAAAAATTTTGCATAATTGTCATAACCTAAAAATATCTCATCACTTCCTTCACCTGAAAGTACAGTCTTAATTCCATTTTGATGAATTCTTTGACTTAAAATATTTAAAGGAATAGCAGCACTATCTCCATGAGGCTCTTCTAAAGCATCTAAAGTATCATGAAAATTATTTATATACTCTTTTTTACCAATAATTACAGGATGGTGATTTGAGTTGATATGCTTTGCCGTAATTTGTGCATAATCTAGTTCACAATAATTTTTATATTCATCATATCCAACAGAAAAAGTATTGATTTTTTTTCCTGATATTTTTGTATATAAAGCTGATATTAAAGAGCTATCTATTCCACCGCTTAATAATGATGCAACTTCAACATCACCAACTAATCTACTTTCAACACTTTTAAATAAAAGCTCTTCAATATCTTTAAGAGCTCTTGGCTCTTCTTTTATTCTTTTATACGTATTAATTTTATAAAATCTTTTTTTTACAAGCTCTTTTGACTTTTTAGGCTCATATGTAAAATACGTAGCAGCTTCTAATTTTAAAATATTTTGATAAAACGTGTCTTCTCCATAAGATACAAAATATTGTAAAAACTTATTAACAGCAACTTTATTTAAATTTGGTTTTTTATCTAATAGTTTTAACACAGATTTAATAGATGAAGCAAAAATGAATTTATTATCTTTAAAATAGTAAAAAAATGGTTTTTTACCATATCTATCTCTTGCACAAAAATACTTATCTTTTTTCATATCATAAATACAAAATGAAAACATTCCATTAATATTATTTAAAAAATCACAGTCATATTTTTGATAAAGTCTTATCAAAACTTCAGTATCAGAAGCTGTTTTACACTCTAATTGTTCATCAATTATTAACTGTTTATAGTTGTAAATTTCACCATTAAAAACTATTAAAAGATCATCAAAAACCATAGGTTGATTTGCTTCTTCATTTAAATCAATTATTGATAATCTATTATGACCAAATTGTTTATCTTGAATTTTTATACTATTTTGATAATCCGGACCACGATTGTTTTGTATTTCTAATGCTTGATTAAAATCATTTGATAAAAAATTTGTTCCTAGAATTCCACACATAATAAAACCTACTTAATAAAATATTCAATAATTTGAATATAAGGATAAAGAAATAAAACAAAAATAATCGAAGAGATTAAAATTGAAGCAGTAACATCATAAGGTTTACAGTTATATAAAGCAGCTAAATTTACATTATTTACAGCTAAGGGTACCATTAGCTCCATAATCAAAATTGAAGCTACATATGGATTTAAATCTGTAAAATACAATATTATAAATATACCAAACATAGGAAGAAAAATATGCTTTACAAAACTTATTTGTAAAGATAAAAACCATGGTATCGCTTTTATTTTTATTTTTGATAAATATATTCCAAAAATTAGTAATTGTATTACCATAGAAGTATATGCACCCATTTCTAAAGCAGTATAAACATTTTTATCAATACCAATTGCATAATAATTTACCATCAGTGCTAATATAGCAAACCAAATACCAGGAATCTTTAAAATAGAAAAAATTGCTTCTTTTAATGAAAAGCTCTCTCTAGCAAAAAAGTAAACTGAAAAAATGTAAATAAACAGAATATTCGCAATATTAATAATACTAGTATAAGGAACTGATGCCATTCCAAATAGTGCAATTCCTAAAGGAATTCCTAAGTTTCCCGTATTTCCAACTAGAGAACTTGCAAGATAAATAGATTGTTCTTTTCTTTCTTTAAATATTAGTTTATTAACAAAAAGTAATATAAGCAATGAGATTAAAACAATTGATAAATATACAATAGGAGAAGCAATAAACTCATAATTAATTGGAGCTTTTGTTAAACCCCAAAAAATCAATATTGGTTGAAAAAAATATAGTGAAATTAAAACTAATGTTCTTTCATTTATTTCTTCATCGAAGATTTTTTTAGCGGTAAAACCTAATAATATAAAAAAATAAACTGGTAAGACAGATAATATAGCTTCGATTTGAGAGTTCCTATTTTTTTTGTGATTTTATCATAAACTTGTAAAATCTTTCAAATAGGATTTTTTTGTAAGAAAAAGGCTTAAGTAGAAAATTCTACTTAAGACATAATTCCTTTTATCATAAAGAATACAGCAGCAGATAAAACAGCAGCAGCAGGAACAGTAATAACCCATGCAGCGATAATTTTCTTAACAGCGTCTCTTTTTACATATTTAACGCTTTTTGCTTCTTTAACATCTTTTTTCTCTTGTTTAACAACTTCTTGTTTTTCTTCAATACCTTTATATAATTCAACAATTCTTACATAATTTGATTTTGATTTTGATTCAATTTTTTCTAATTCGTCAAGCTCTTTAGTCATAGAATCTAATTCTTTTTTATGCTTTTTAAACTTTTTTCTTAAACCTTGTAAAAATCTACTTTCATTTGAGTCTAAATATTCTCTTAAAAAACCAACACCAAATACACCACCAACTGCAATATGAGTTGATGAAACAGGAAGTCCAAGTTGAGAAGCAATAATAACAGTAATAGATGCAGCCATTGCAATAGAATAAGCTCTCATTTGATCTAACTCAGTAATTTCTGAACCTACTGTTTTAATAAGTTTTGGTCCATATAATGCAAGTCCAACAGCGATACCTAGAGCACCAACAGCCATAACCCAAAATGGAATTTCAACTTTTGAATGAATTTCAGAATTCATAACAGCATCATTAATAGCAGCTAATGGTCCAATTGCATTAGCAACATCATTTGCACCATGAGCAAATGATAAAAGTGCAGCTGCGAAGATTAAAGGAACTGTAAATAAAGTATTAACACTTACTCTTGAGTTTTCTAATTTAGAAGCAGCTTTTGCAATTAAAGGTTTTACAATAATAAAAACGATAACTGCAATAATTAAACCAATTCCAGCAGCAGTAAAAAAGTCTAACTTTACAAGTCTTTTTAAACCTTTTAAAATAAGGTAAGTAGAAAAAGCCCAAGTCATTAAAGCAACTAAATAAGGAACTACTACTTTTGCAGAAGTCACCATATCTTTTTTATAAACAATCTTTGTTTTTATAAGATATAAGAAACCTGCTGCAATAATACCACCAAGAACAGGTGAGATAATCCAAGAAGCAGCAATTTTAGCCATTGTTCCCCAATCAACAATTGCAAAACCTGCAGCTGCGATACCAGCACCCATTACACCACCTACGATTGAGTGTGTTGTAGATACAGGAGCTCCAATAGAAGTTGCAAAGTTAAGCCAAAGAGCAGCTGATAATAAAGCAGCAGTCATAGCCCAAATAAAGATTTGTGGGTCAGCAATTAAAGCAGGGTCAATAATTCCTTTTTTAATAGTCTTAACAACATCACCACCTGCAACAAAAGCACCCATTGCTTCAAATATTGCTGCAATAATGATAGCCCACATTAAAGTCATAGCTTTTGAACCAACAGCAGGTCCAACATTATTTGCAACATCATTTGCACCAATATTCATAGCCATATATGCACCAAATACAGCACCTATTACTAAGAATGTATTATTTGGAACATCACCATGTGAAGTGTATGACCAAAGAAAAACTACTACCATAAAAAGCAGTGCAAGTGAAAGTTTTGCAAAGCTAGAAACTGATTTTTCTGTAGCTTTATCTAAAGAGTCGAAAGTTTTAATATCCAATGTAAGCCTTTTGTAACTATAATGTAATTTTAAATTGGCAATATTATAGTAGGAAAGTCCTTACTAAACCTTTAATTAAGCTTAAACTATTTATGGTTAATATAGTTAATTTATTATAAAACTCTATATATTATGCTGAAAGAATTTCGAAATTTTATTGATTTTTGGTTTTAGTTTTTAAGGATTGATATTAAATAAGAAGTAAAAAGTATTGAATTTGTAAAAAAGGTTTAGAAGTAGAGATTAATCTCTACTTCTGTTTCTATCACCGCCAGATCTTCGACCATCAGATCTTCCACCTGATCTATTTCTGTCTCTATCTCCGCCACCTGAACGACCATCAGATCTTCCACCATCAGATCTTCCACCACCAGATCTTCCACCTCTATCTCTATCACCGCCAGATCTTCCACCAGAACGACCATCAGATCTTCCACCGCCAGATCTTCCGCCTCTGTTTCCACCTCGGTAACCACCTCGACCTCGACCACCTCTGTCATCACCTCTTGGTGCATTTTCAATAAGTCTTTTAATATCACTTTCGCTTTTACCAATTTTGTCGTTACCTTTTACATAAGTAGAAGATGCAACCATTGATGCTAGTTTGAATGCAATTGTTGAAATATCAAATTCTTCTTTTAATTCTTCAACTAATTCTAAAGCATAATCTTTGATATCTTGTTCAGAAATTTTACCTTTTAAGTCTGCAACTTTTTTAGTTCTTACTGAATCAATATTAGGAACAATTTTACTTTCAAGCTTTGTACCAATATTTTTTTCAATTTTTTGAAGCATTCTGAATTCATGTGGAGTTACAATAGAAACAGCAGTTCCAGTTTTTCCAGCACGTCCAGTTCTACCAATTCTATGTACATAAGACTCTGAATCAAATGGTAAATGGTAGTTAAATACGTGAGAAACATCGTTTACATCAAGTCCACGTGCAGCTACATCTGTTGCAATTAAGATTTCTAACTTAGATGATTTGAAAGCACGAATTGCTTCTTCTCTTTGTCTTTGCTCCATATCACCATGAAGACCTTTTGCCATAAATCCTTGAGAAACTAAGAAAGTAGATAATCTATCAACTTCTTTTTTTGTTCTACAAAAAATAATTGATTTTGTAGGATTTTTGAAGTCATATAATCTAATTAAAGCATCATCTCTTTCTCTTTCATCTACAACATAGTATGTTTGTGTAATTTTAGAGTTAGTAACATCTCTTTTAGTTAATGTAACAAATTCTGGTTCTTTTAAAATTGATTTTGCAAGATTTTTAATAGCTTGAGGCATAGTTGCAGAGAATAATAAAGTTTGTCTTTCTTTTGGTAAGAAAGTAAATACTTCTTTAATATCTTCTAAGAATCCCATATCAAGCATTTCATCAGCTTCATCTAAAATTACAAAAGAAGGTTTAATATCAATTTTTCCACTTCTTAATAAGTCTAAAAATCTTCCTGGAGTTGCAACAATAATTGATGCTCTATCTATATTTCTTAATTGCATAGAGTAAGATTGTCCACCATATACAGTTGCTGTATTTAAGTTTAAGTTTTTCCCAAATCTAAATAATTCATCAGATACTTGCATTGCAAGTTCTCTAGTTGGAACAATAACAACAGCTTCAACACCTTTTTGTCCCTTCATCATGTTAATAACAGGAAGTCCAAAAGCAGCAGTTTTACCTGTACCTGTATGTGCTTGTCCAACCATATCTTTACCTGCTAAAACAATTGGAATTGCTTCTGCTTGAATAGGACTTGGTTCTTTAAATCCTGCTGTGTCTATTGCTTTTTGTAACTGTTCTTTGAAATCAAAATCGTTAAAAGTCATTTTTTACCTTAGTATATTTTATTAAATAATACACGGTTATATAAGTAGATTTTATCTTCCCATTAATGTACGATTAAAACGTAAATTTCAGTTATGTCAAAGTTGAGTTATTTATCAAAAATGAATCCTTGATATTAAATATGTAAATATATTATCAAAGTAGAATGGGGTATATAAATGTGTATAATTTGGCGGATTGTATCTAATTTTAGATAAATTTAAGCTTTAAGAAAAAGGGTATTAACCCTTAATTCTTAAATATCATCTAGTGATTTGTAGTTTTCTAAGTATTTTGTATCGTAATCATTTGAAATAAAATCTTCGTTTTCCATCATTTTTTTATGGAATGGAATAGTAGTTCTAATTCCTTCTACTTCAAATTCATTTAAAGCTCTTTTCATAATATTTATTGCTTTATTTCTATCTCTTCCCCAAACAATTAGTTTTCCAACCATTGAGTCATAATATGGAGGTACAACATAACCTGCGTATAAATGTGAATCAACTCTTACATTTCTTCCACCAGGAACCATCCATTGTGTTACTTTACCAGGACTTGGTAAAAATGAGTTAGGATCTTCAGCTGTAATTCTAACTTCAATAGAATGACCTCTGAATTTTATTTTTTCTTGTGTAGGTAAGTGTTCACCTTCAGCTACTTTTATCATTAATTCAATAATGTCAAGTCCTGATACCATTTCAGAAACAGGATGCTCAACTTGAAGTCTTGTATTCATTTCCATAAAGTAAATATTTTGTTTATCATCTGCTAAGAATTCAAAAGTTCCAGCACCTTCATATTTTAAATATTTTGTAGCATCAACTGCTACTTTATGTAAATGTGCTCTTGTTTCATCATTTAATAAAATTGCAGGTGATTCTTCAATTACTTTTTGGTGTCTTCTTTGTAATGAACAATCTCTCTCACCTATATGAATAGCATTACCGTGAGAATCTCCAATAACTTGAACTTCAATATGTCTTGGGTTATTAATAAATCTCTCTAAATACATAGTTCCATCACCAAAAGCAGCAAGTGCTTCAGAAGAAGCTGCCATAAATAATTGGTCAAACTCTTCAGCAGTGTTAACAAGTCTCATTCCACGACCACCACCACCAGCAGATGCTTTTGCCATAATTGGATATCCAATCTCAGCAGCAACTTTTCTACCTTCTTCAAGTGAATGAACAGCACCATCTGAACCAGGTACTACAGGAACACCTGCTTTAATCATTTCATCTTTAGCTTTTGACTTATCAGCCATTTTTTCCATTACTTCAACAGAAGGACCAATAAATTTAATATTATGTAATCTACAAATTTCAACAAAATCTTGGTTTTCAGAAAGGAATCCGTAACCTGGGAAAATTGCATCACAACCAGTCATTTCTGCAGCTGTTATTAATGCAGGAATATTTAAATATGAATCAACAGATTTAACGCCTCCAATACATACAGCTTCATCAGCATGTTTTAAATAAGATGCATTTTTATCACCCGCACTATAAACTGCAACTGATTTTTTACCCATTTCTCTAATAGTTCTAATAGCTCTTTGAACTATTTCACCTCTATTAGCAATTAATATCTTTTTAATTTCTGCCATAACGAAACTTTATATTTTTTCTACAGTGAAGATTGGCATATCATATTCAACTGGATCACCATCTTTAACTAACATTTCAACTATTTTACAATCAAACTCAGCTTCAACTTCATTCATAATTTTCATAGCTTCTAAAATACATAAAGTTTGACCTTTTTTAACTGTATCTCCAACTTTTATAAATGCAGGTGCTTCAGGTGATGGTGAAGAATAATATGTTCCAACCATTGGTGAATCAATAGTATCACCAGTAATTGCAGCAGGTGCAATAGCAGCAGCTTCTGCAATAGGTGCAACAGCAGCAACAGGAGCAATAGCAGCAGCAACAGGAGTAGCAGCAGTAGTTACAACAGTTCCACCTTCAAAACCAGTTTGCATAGAAATTTCAAATTCTCCATCTTTAACTTTTAATTTATTTAGTTCACTTTTGTCAAATACTCTTATTAATTCTTTGATTTCTTTAAAATCCATGATTAGCCTTTTCTTATTATTGTCAAATTTTTTATTATATTAACACAATTATAATTATATTTTTATTTTTGTTAAAGTAAATAAGCTCAATTTAAGTTTTTGACAATAATTTTTATCCTTAACAATCTAATTATTTAATAAATCAAACATCTTTTGCTATAATTTGGAAAAAATCTATTAGGGTTAAAGATGTTAAAAGAACAAACATTTATAAATATTGCAAAAGAAATAGCAAGCGCTTCAAAATGTGTATCAAAACAAGTAGGTGCTGTTATTGTAAAAGATGGAAGAATTCTTTCAACTGGATATAACGGAACTCCAGCTGGATTTACAAATTGTAGTGATCATTGGAATGGAGAATATACAAAAGATCATCATGATTGGTCAAAAACATACGAAATACATGCAGAAATGAATGCAATTATTTGGGCTGCAAGAAAAGGCATTAGTATTGAAGATGCTACGATATACGTAACACTAGAACCTTGTAGTGAATGCTCAAAAAATTTAATAGCAAGTGGAATAAAAAGAATTGTATATGATAAGGCTTATGAACATACAAATTCAGAACTAATTTCTAAATTTATTAAAGATAATAATGTAGTAATTGAACAAATAGATAATTGTTAAATTATGGCTAGCATTGGATATAAAAACAATAATCAATTTTATAAAAGAGTTATAAAAAAATATGGAATAAGTGCAAGAGGAGTTCATTGGAACTGTGAAGAATCTCAATATTTACGATTTGAAGTTTTAACAAACTTTATAAAAGAAGAAATAAAAGATTGTCATATTGTTGATTCTGGTTGTGGTTTTGGTGAATATTATAACTATTTATTTGATAATGATTTAAAGCCAAAAGAGTATATAGGTATTGATTGTGAAGAAGAAATGATAAACTCCGCATCAAAAAGATTTTTGAATACAAAATTTCTTTTGAAAAATATTCTTAAAGATAAACTTCCAAAAGCAGACTATTATATTTGTAGTGGAGCTATGAATATATTAGAAGAAAAAGAAGTTTTAACATTTATCAAAAACTCATATAAAGCTTCAAAAAAAGGTTTTATATTTAACTTTTTAAAAGAAGATTCATTAAGCAATGTGCCTATAAAAAGAGTACTTTCATTTTGTAAAAGTATTTGTTCTCAAATAAAAATTCAAGACAATTACTTAGAAAATGACATCTCATTTTTTCTAAAAAAATAAAATATCATATCTATTTCATATATTAAATATAAAATCATTCTATAATTTTAAAGGAGT
>CALKDR010000063.1 GCA_938084175.1 uncultured Campylobacterales bacterium | reverse complement strand
TTAGATTTAAATCTAAATCACTTGCAATTGTTGTAGCTTTTTCATCATTATTTAATATTAGTTGTACTGTCGAATCTTTAAATTCTTGTGTGTATTTTTTATTTGCCATCTGTTTTCTCTTTAGCTTTTTATTTTATCATAGACTAAACTTTTCTATGTCCTATTTAGTTATCAGTATCAATAAGTTATAATTATAATTTTGATAATCAAAAAATATATAACTTTTTTTTATAATTAAAAAAGAAACTATCGATTCTATATTTTACTTTATTTGTGTATAATCCAATAAAAAATAGTTTAGGGAACACATTTATATGTATAAGATATACTTATCATTATTACTAATATCATCAGCTTATTCTCAAAGTATAGGTTTTGATGAAGTTTTAGACTTAACACTAAAAAATAGTAAAGATTTAAAAAATCAAGAACTTAATATTAATTTAACGAAACAAGATATAAAAAATGTAAATTCTATTTCTTATGGAAAATTATATTTTGAAGAACAAATAAATAGGACAAATCATTCTGGATATGTTTTTAACTCTAAATTATCTTCAAGAGAGGCTAGTTTTAATGATTTCGGAGCAGTTCAATATAACGGAACTTCTGATACTTTAAATGTAGAACCTAATAATTTAAATTATCCAAAAGCTAGAAACAATTTTACAACAAAACTGAATTATGATATTCCTATATTTACAGGATTTAAACTAACAAATCAAAAAGAAATATTAAAATTAAAAAAGAAAATTGATGAAATTAAATTTAAACTAGATGAAAATGAATTATCCTTTGAAGTTTTAAAAGCATACAATGGAGCAGTTGTTGCAAAAGAGTTTATAAAAGCCACTAAAAAAGCTAGAGAATCTATACTTTATGTAGTTCAAACAGCAAATGCCTTTCACAAAGAAGGTTTAGTTACAAAAATTGATGTAAAGCAAGCAAGAGTTTATGAATTAAATATAAATTCTAAACAAATTGATGCACAAAATAACTTTGATTTAGCACTTGCTTATTTGAAATTTTTAACATCAAATGACAATATTACAAATGTAAATGAACTTAAATATATTAATCCAAATACTTTAGATTTTGATTTATTATACAAAAGTGCCTTAGCAAATAAAAGCAACTTAAAAATACAGAAGTTAAACTCGAAAATAAAAAAGAAAAATATTGAATTAGCAAAGTCAGAATTTTATCCAAGTGTCTATTCACATTTAGAGTATGGATTTAATGATGATGAATTTACACTTTCAAATGATAAAGACTATTATAATGTAGTTATAGGATTAAAATATACAATTTTTGATAATACGAGAAATGCACAAAAACAAAAAAATAAAATACAATATAAACAAGCATCTTTAAATTATCAAAAACTAAAAGATTTTACTAAACTTGAATTGAAAAAAGCACTTCTTGATTTAAAATCAAAAGAAAAAGTACTAAAAGTAAAAGAAGAAGCTTTTCTTTTATCAAAAGAAATTTTTAAACAATCACAACTAATGTATAAAAACAGATTAATAGCTATGACAAATCTTTTAAAACAAGAAGCGAATATGAGAAACAATCAAGCACAAGTAATACTAGCTAAATATGAAAGCTCTTTAGCAAAAGCAAGAATAACTCTAATTTCAGGTAATTCAATTACAAGAAACAGCACAATAAAAAAGGCAAAAAAATGATAAAAACTTTAGTATTAATTTGTATTACATCAATATATATTTTTGCAAATGACATTGAATTATCAGGATCAGTGATTTCAGATAATGAAAAAGTAATTACAAGTAGAAATATGGGTTTTATAAAAAATGTTTATGTAAATGAAGGCTCTTTTGTAAAAAAAGGAGAATTACTTTATGAAATTGATTCATCAAATATTGATTCATTAAAACAAGAAGCTTTATTAAATATACAAATACAAGAAAATAAACTAGCTAATATTACAGTAAATTATAATAGATATAAACGTTTATATAAACAAGATTTAGTTCCTAAATATGATGTAGAACAATTAGAACTAAATCTAATGAATACTAAAAGTATGATTTTAATTGCAAAAGCAAAATTAAAAGAAGTTAAGAATCAATACAATTATTTAAAAATTAAAGCACCAAATGATGGATTAATTATAAAAAAATCTATAAAAGCTGGTGAAATGTCAATTCCAGGTTCACAAGCTTTAATCCTATCAGATCTTTCTAGTTTAAGAATAAAAACTGATATTTCAGAAAGTAACTTAAGTAAAATAAAAATCAATCAAGAACTTGATGTTTTTATTCCTTCAATAAATTTATCAACAAAAGGTAGAATAAAAGCAATCATACCAAATGTAAATACAGCGAGTCATTCTTTTACTTTAAAAATATCTTTTGACAAAAAAGATTCTAGAGTTTATCCTGGAATGTATTCAAAACTAACAATAAAATCTTTACAACAGGTACAAAATGAAAAATAAAAAGTTTTCAAAAAATATAGATAAAGATTTAAACATAGCAGGTAAATTATCTCTTAGCTTTATAAATCACCCTTTAACTTTTATATTTGGAATGTTTATATTAATACTTGGTTATATTTCTTTAGTCTTTATGCCAAGAGAAGAAAATCCACAAATTAAAGTAAGTGGTGGTGCTGTTATTGTTGCACTTCCTGGTGCTAGTCCTAGCCAAATACAAAAGATAATAATTGAACCTTTAGAAAAAAAGATTAAAGAGATTAAAGGTGTAGAAAATATTTATTCCTTTGCAAAAGATTCATTAGGAATTGTTCAAGCGCAATATTATATAGGTCAAGATAAAGAAGAGTCAAATCTTAAACTTTATGATCAAGTTATGAGAAATATGGATTTAATTCCAAGCGGAGCACTACAACCAATTGTAAAAACAATGGATATTGATACAGATATCCCAATTGCTACAATTGCTTTTTATTCTATGAAAAAAGATGGAAAAGATTTAATTACTCAAACGCAACTATATAATGAAGTTAATAAAATTACAAGAAATATAAATAAAATAGATAATGTTGCCTTAGTTGATTTAAAAGGTGAAAAAAAAGAGCAGTATAATATATTAATAGACCCAAATAAGATATCAGCCTATGAACTTTCAATAACACAAGTTATGAAACAAGTTCAAGCTTTATCATACAAAACTCCAAATATAGAAGGGAATACAAAAGATTCTACTATTGTCGTATTTGGAATAAAACAAGCAATTGAAAATATAGAAGATATTGAAAATATTATTGTGTCATATAAAAATGGTGTTGCTATTTATTTAAAAGATATTGCAAAAGTAAAAAGATCTTATGATATTCAAAATAATAAAGAAGCACAGTTATATAAAAAAAATAAAAATGGTATTTTCGAAGAGATAAATCAGCTTACAATGAGTGTTTCAAAACTTAATGGTTCAAATTCAGTATTAATAAACGAGAAAATATTTGAGCATATGAGTTTAATAAAAGATGATTTAAATAAGAAAAACATAGCTTTTACAATAACAAGAGATGATGGATATACAGCAAATCAAGCTGTTAATTCTCTTGTACAAAACTTAGTGATTTCAATTGTAATAATTGCAATACTTCTTGTTTTTACATTAGGATTTAAAGAAGCTATGATTGTTTCACTAGCTGTTCCTATGATTCTATCGCTTACACTTTTTACAGGTTTCTTATTAGATGAAACTATAAATAGAATTACACTTTTTGCACTTTTAGTATCATTAGGAATGTTAGTTGATGCTGCTATTATTGTTATTGAAAATATTCATAGACATAGAAAAGAGAACAAAGATATGGATATTACAGTTCTAGCTATTAATGCAACAAATGAAATTGGAAATGCAACAAATATAGCAACACTTGCAATTATAATGACCTTTATTCCAATGTTTTTTGTAGGTGGTATGATGGGTCAATTTATGCACCCTCTTCCCGTATTTGTGTCAATTTCACTTGTTATGTCTTTATTTGTGGCATATGCTTTTACTCCATATTTAATTAAAAAAATATATAAGGTGAAAAGATGAGATTAGAAAACTTTATATATAATATTTTAGAAAGTCCTCGTAAATCATTTTTTGTTTATTTGATAACATTTATTTTATTTGCTTTAAGTATTTCTACATTTCCTACACAAATTATAAAAGCGAAAATGCTTCCAGGAAAAGATTCCAATACTTTTTCTATTTACGTAGATTTAAAAGATGGTTCTAGTAAAACACAAACAAAAAAAGTTACAAGATGTATTGCAAAAAATCTACAGAAAAATGAACTTGTAACAAATATTTCAGTATTTATAGGTGAAGGTCAACCCTTAGATTTTGCAGCTTTAGTTAAGCAAAGTGCATTAAAAAATAAGCAGTCTCAAGCTGAAATAATGGTAAATATAAAGAAAGCACAAGAGCGTGATATTACTTCTTATAATCTTATTAGTAATTTAAGAGAAGATATTCAAAAAAATTGCTCTTATTATGATGCAAATATAAAATTTATTGAACTTCCTTCTGGTCCTCCTGTTTTAGCCTCTATTGTTGCAGAAATATATGGTGGAAAAAGTTTCCAAAGTAGAAGAGAATTTTCAAATAAAATAGCTCTTATTTTAAAAGAGCAAACTTCATTAGTTGATATTGATATTATGGCAGATGAAGATTATGTAAAATATGAACTAGAGCTTGATAACAATAAGATAATAAAAAGTGGCGTTAGTTTAGAGCAAATTAAAAATATTCTTTATTTAGCTTATGAAGGCAAGCAAATCTCTGTTGTAAATGAAAACAATGCTGAAAATCAGATTCCTATATTTTTAAGGCTAGATGAGTCAAGATTATTAGAAAACCAAGAAAAGCGAAGTTTAGAAAATAAACTACAAACTTTAAAAGTAATAAATAATCAAGGTATAGCAATTGATATTTATTCATTTATTACTATAAAAGAGGTAATAAAAGAAGCAACTCTTAGCTCAAAAAATCTTAATATGATGATAAATGTAATTGCTGAGACAAATAAAGATAGTCAAATATATCCTCTATTAGAAGCACGAAATCAAATGTTAAATCAATTAAATGACAAATATATTGTTAGTAAAACTAATATGTTAAATCTATCTTTTACAGACAAAATCACAAATGAAAAATTTGATTTAATTTTTGATGGTGAATTAAAAGTAACAATTGATACTTTTATTGATTTAGGTGGTGCTTTTATTATTGCATTGGTTTTAATATTTTTCTTAATGGTAATGTATTATAAAAGTTTTGCTTTATCAGGGGGAATTGTATTAGCAAGTTTTATATCTATAGTTGGTGTTATTTTTGCGCATGTAATTATGGATATGATAACTAGGGATACTTTTTATTTAACAGCAACATCCTTAATTGGTTTTATTGGATTAATTGGAATAAACTCAAGAAACTCAACACTAATAATTGATTTTTCAAGACAGTTAGTTGAAGAAAAAGGTCTTAGTATAAACCAAGCAATTGCAAAAGCAACAGCAACTCGTTCAAAACCAATTATATTAACAGTTTTAACAATGGTATTTGCATCTTCACTTCTTGCAACTGATGCTGTATTTGGGGGTTTAGGAGTTGCTTTAATTGGTGGAACTTTGATTTCATATATAGTATCAATGTTTTTTGTACCTGTAATAATCAAGAATCAATTAAAAAAATTATAAGTAAAGATTTGTAATAACATATATGTAAGTTAATTAATAATTAAATAAGGTACTTTATAAATTTAAGTAATATGAATATTATTTCAATTGATGATAATGAAAATAATTTATTATTAATTGAATCTATTTGCAATGATATTAATCTAAATGTCAAAAGCTTCTCAAATCCCTTAGATGGACTAGTTTATGTCTTAAAAGAAATATAGATATGATTATAATTGATTATATGATGCCATATTTAAATGGCTTAGATTTTATAAAAGAGTATAGAGTTCATAATAAGATAACTTCAATTGTAATGATTACAGCTACAAGTGAAAATAAAAATATTCATAAAGAATCATTTGAATTAGGTACAAATGATTTTATTAGCAAACCTATTAATGCATTACTTTTTAAAGCAAGAATTAATAGTTTGTTGATTAATTATTCAGATACATTATTATTAAATGATAAAGCAAAACTTTTAGAAGAAGAGATTAAAAAAGCAACAGAAGTTTTACTAAAAGAAAAGAAGAAACCTTAAATATACTAGTTAAAACAGCAGAATATAAAGATCCAGACACAAGCTCTCATATTACTAAAATTGCAAACTATTCAAAGCTTTTAGAAAAAATCTGGATTAAGTCTAGAAGATCAAGATATTATTTTTCAAGGGTTTTAGTAGCAGAAGATAATAAATCTAATCAAGAATTAATATCATATATTTTACAAAGTATGAGTATTGATTTTACTATTGCTAATAATGGCCTAGAAGCTTTAAACTCTTATAAGTAATCTAAGTATGATTTGATCTTTAATGGATATTAATATGCCTATTATGGATGGGTGTGAGGCATTAAAACAAATAAGAGAATACGAAGTACATAATCATAAAGAGAATATTCCAATTATTACATTAACAGCGAATGCAATCAAAGGAGATAAAGAAAAAATCCTAGCTTTAGGTAAGAATGATTATTTAACAAAACCTATTAATACAAAAGCTTTAAACAATGTTTTTACTAAGTATCTTAATAAATCAAAAGATGAAATAAAAGCGAAAATTGATATTTCTAAAGTTGCTAAGAATCTAGGAATTGGGGAAAATATTGCTTCTAGAATTGTTGATAAATTTTTAAAAGATATAGAAAAAGATTTAGAAGAATTAAAAAATTTAATTGATAATAAAAATATTAATGAGATAAATCAAAAAGCTCATTATATTAAGAACTCTTGTCTTAATGTTTCAAAAAATAAAGAGTGTGAGATACTTGGAAATTTAGAAAAAGAAAATCTAGATATCCAAGATGCTAAAAAGTTATATAAAGAACTAATAAAGATTATGTAATTTTAAAGATCAAAAACCATAGCAATTTCATCACAAATTGGGAAATGTTTACATCGTATACAATCTGCCCAAATTTTGTGTTCTGGAATTGCTTCTTTTTCAATCACTCTAAATCCAGATTTTTCAAAGAACTTTTGTGCATATGTTAAAGATAATATTTGTTGTAACTTATATTCTTTTCCCTCTTTTATACACTCTTCTACTAGTTTATTCCCAAGTTCTAAACCCCTAAAACTTTTTCCTACAACTAAGCTTCTAACTTCTGCTAGTCTTGCTGAATGTATATGTAAAGCAGTAAATCCTGCTATTTTTCCATCAACTTTTACAACAATATAAGATCTGATTGTATTAGCCATTTCATCTTCAGTACGAAGAAGGATATTCCCATTTTCTACTTCAGCTTTTACAAGTTCTTGCATTGCTGCTATATATGTTACATCAGGCTTAATAAACTCAATTTCCAAATAAGTGCTCCGTTATTCTATTTTGCAGATCAATTACACCTTGTTTTTTTAAATTAGAAATAAAAATTCCATCTGGATTTTCTCTTTTTAATTTTTGTAAATCATTCTTTTTTAACTTATCAATTTTAGTAAAGGCATTAATAATAATTTGATCACCTCTTTTGATTGTGTTTAAAAATTCATCAACATTTTTATCAATAGCTAGGTCTATATGCCGCGAATCTATTAAATGTACAAAAATCTGTAAACATGGTCTTTTTTCTAAATAACCTGTTAAGTTGCTGTTCCAATCTCTTTTTAAACTTTTAGAAACTTTCGCATAACCAAAACCTGGTAAATCAACAAATCTTGCATATAAAAAAGGAAGTTCTTCTTTATCAGTTTTAAACTTAATATTAAAATAGTTTATTAACTGTGTTTTACCAGGTGTTGAAGAAGATTTTGCTAATCCTTTTCTCTTTGTTAAAGTATTTAGTAAAGATGATTTACCTACATTTGATCTACCTAAAAAAGCTATTTCAGCTTTATCAGGACTTGGAGAATCTTGTATACTTTGTGCAGATTCCATAAAGTTTGCTTCAACTATTCTCATTTAATATTTCCCTTATTTTTCTGAGCCACGCTCAATATTTATGATAAATTTAACTGGTTTATTATCACTACCATTTACTTTTGCTTCACCTGAAAGTTGATTTACATAAATTTTATCACCATAAATTTTTCTATTATCATTTTTCTCTTGTAAAAAACCATTACCAAGTACAGTATATTCTTGTTTAATTGGTGAATAAATAATCTTATCACCATTTCCGATATAATGCTTTGCTGCTGTAACTATTTCAAAGTCTACCTTACCTGTTGCTATATATTTTGATGGAATTTTAGAAGTACTTCCTTTTTTATTTACAAAAAATATTTCAACTTTTTGGGCATTTAATTTATCTTTATCCATTTTTATTTTTACATTTCCTGTAAAAGTAGAAATACCTTTTTTATCATTTGCTTCAAAATTTTGTGCATCAACTATAAGTTGTTGAGTTTGAGCCAGAACTAGAGATGATAGAATTAATAAACTTGATATAATTTTCATTTTTTACCTTTATTTTTTATTTTTAACTTCAATTTCGAAATGAACATTTTTTGATTTCATATTATTATTTAAACCATCTAAATACAAATTTGTTCCAATCATATAATTATTGTAATAAGTACCATCATACTTAACAGTATTTTGTGCAATTCTATTTTTTAAATTATAATCTAATTCATTTGTATTAAAATTTATAAAATCATCCCTTTTATATTTAACATCTCTTCTTAGACTTAAATCATCACCTTTTTTTATAATAATTTGTGCTTGAAGTGTTTCTATTTTAAAATCTTTTTGTTCTAAATTATTTCTCAAAAGTATATTTGCATCAAACATTTCATCTCGTGTATTATATCTTACAGCGTGACTAGCAATTACTGTTCTTAAAACATTTTTTTCATTTAATGTATGCATTACAGGTTTTTCAAATATTACTAAAGGAATATCTTTATTATCATCATCTTTTTTAATATTTTCAACAGGTATAAAATATGCACCTAAAGCTAATATTAATAATGAATAATTAAAAAATTTTATATCCATGCGTTTAAAAAGTCCTCTTCTAATGCATCTTCTTTACAAATATATTCAATCATTTCTCTAACAGCACCACTTCCACCAGAGGCTGTACAAATTACATTTACAAAATCTTTTAGATGTTTTGTACCATTTGCAGGAGTAAATGAAATACCAGCTTTCTTAAGCATCTTATAATCATTTAAATCATCACCAATACAAGCAACCTGATCCCAAGAAAGACCTTCTTCATCTAAAATACTTTGAAGTACTTCATCTTTATTATGTATTCCTTGATGCAAATGTTCTATTTTTAAATCTTTTGCACGACGTTCAACTATTAAAGAATTTCGACCTGTAATAATTGCAGCTTTTTTACCAAGTTTTTTTGTCCATGTAGCAATAGCTAAACCATCTGCTACATCAAATGATTTTAATTCATCACCATTATTTGTATAAGTAATTTGACCATTTGTTAGTGTGCCATCTACATCAAGTACAATTAATTCAATCATAGAACACCTTTTGTACTAGGTATTCCTAATCTTTCGTTTTTAGCAAGTGCTCTTCTTAAAGCCACAGCAAATGCTTTGAAGGATGCTTCTAAAATATGATGTTTATTTCTTCCTCTATCTTGAATGATATGTAAAGTTATTCCTGCATTTCCTGATAAGGCATGAAAGAATTCTTCAGCAAGTTCAACATCAAAGTTTCCAACTTTCTCACTTATATTCAATTCATAAACCAAATAAGGTCTATTTGATAAATCTAAAGCACAAGTTACTGCTGTTTCATCCATTACAACTGTTGCATTTCCATATCTCTCAATAGCTTGAATTGGGAAAATTTCACTTTTAAGTGCTTTTCCTATTACAATTCCACAATCTTCCACAGTGTGATGAGCATCAATGTGTAAATCACCCTTACAAGATATTTCTAAATCAATTCCACTATGTTTTGATAATGCTTCAAGCATATGATCAAAAAATCCTACACCTGTATTAATATTAGATTTACCAGTACCATTTATATCTAATTTACATTTTATATCAGTTTCTTTTGTTTTTCTATTTTGTTCTACCATTGTTAACCCTATTTTCTAATTATAATTGCGTTATTCAAATCATTTAAATCTTTAAACATTTGTGCTTGATCATTTGAAGAAAAACCTTTTATATACACTTTATGTAAAAAATTATCATTTGAAACCACTTTAACTATATCAACTTTATATTGATTATTTAACATCTTTTCATATTTTACTTTTGTTCTTAAAGCACCATCAAGCTTTGAAAAAGCACCAACTTGTAAATTATAAGCATTAGTAATTATAACTTTTTCTTCAATTTTAATTGGAGAAAGAGGTTTAATTGCTTGTACAAGTTTTTTAGGTTTACTTACTTCTACATGAGCTTGTTTAACAGGAGCATTATAGTTTCTAATTTCACCATTATACCCTAAAACAGTTACTTTTACTCTTGCGGTACCTTTTCTTACCATATCAATTTTATGAGCAGCTGTATTTGATAAATCAATAATTCTTCCATCAACAAAAGGCCCTCTATCATTAACTCTAACTATTACATTTTTACCATTTTCAAGGTTATCCACACGTACAACTGTATTCATTGGTAATGTTTTATGAGCGGCTGTTAATGCATACATATCATAAGTTTCACCATTAGAAGTTTTTTTAGCATGAAAATTAGGTCCATACCATGAAGCAATACCTCGAAATTCATCATCAACGTTAGCAATAAAAGGATAATACCTTTCGCCAAATACAGTATAAGGACGAAGAGTTGCTCTATGCATTGCTTTTGAATTTCTTATTTTTTTATTTGATGTATTTTTGTATATTTTATTAATATCATAAGAGCTTACTCTTTCTTTTTTAGAAGAACAACCTGTTATTAAAAGTACTCCTGCTAAAAGGCTTGTTGTTAATCCATATTTTATAAATTTATTTATATATTGCAATTTTATCTCCAATTCTTATTTTGTTTGATTTTAATTTATTATCATTCTTTAATCTTTTTACATTAACTTTGAATTTATAAGCAATACTACTTAAAGAATCTCCACTTTTAACTTTGTAAATTTCTTTTTTATTTCTTTTTGCATTTAATTTTGTATTAAAGTTATAATTATAAACAGGAATTACAAGCCTTTGTTTTAATCTTAAATTATTAGTTTTTAAATCATTAAAATTTTTAATAAAATTATATTTAACTTTAAATTTACTACCAATACTTGATAATGTATCCCCTTTTTTTACACGATATATTACAAATGAATTATTTTTTATTCTATTTTTTTTACTATTAAAAATTGCCAATTTTGAATAAGGAATATTAACATCATATTCTTTAACATCAATAGGAATAATATGTTGTTTAATATGCATATTCATTTTATAAAGGTCATTAAACTTCATATCAATAGAACTTGCAATTGCTCTTAAGTGTAAACCACCTTTTGCTTTTACACTTGTAAGTGTTGAATTTATATCTCTATCGTAAATATAGCCTTTTTTTAAGAAGTTTCTATTTGCTATCATTGAAAGAACTACAATTTTTCTTAAATAAGCACGACTTTCTTTTGGTAAATACTGTCTTCTAAGCTTTTTTTGTACCTTTAACAAGTCTCTAGCAGTAAGATGTATATTTAATTCATCAAGTTCTTTGTATATTTTATTAATTTTATAAAAGTCTTTTTTCGTTCTTAAATATTCTTTTATAACTTTTTTATACTTTTTTATTTTCTTTGAGTTTTTTTCTTTTGGATAACGTTGAATATATCTATCAACTGTAGCTCTAGTAATTGCTTCAATAACTCTGCCTTCGCCACAGTTATAAGCTAATATTGCTAAATACCATTTACTAAATCTATCGTGATGATACTTTAAATATTTAGCAGCAGCATGTGTAGATTTAACAAAATCTAAACGTTCATCTACATATTCGTCATTTCTTAATTTGTATATTTTTGCTGTACTTGGCATAAATTGCCACAAACCTAAAGCATTAGTTGAAGACCTAGCATCTAATTTAAAATTTGATTCGGCCATAGAAAGATATAAAAAACTTGAGGGTAAACCTTCTTGATTTAAAACTTCTTTTATTTTTGAGACATAAATTGATGCGTTTTTTAAATTTATTTTATAAATATGAAAATAGTTTTTACTTGATAATTTATTATATAAATCTTGTAGATGCTCATCATGAGTAAAAGATTTTTCTAAATTCAAATCTTTTATTATTTGATTATCTTTTTGATTAAAGATTAATGCACTTAAATTAATAGAAAAAGTAGCTAAGGATAAAAATATAATTAATACTATTTTATTCAAGTAATTTCCTATTTTTGATATATGATAGATATTTTATCTAAGATAGACTAGAAAACTCTTTAAATAATTTCTTTGCATTTTTACTTGTAAGATTATCTATCTCTTCTCTAGAAATATCTAATATTTCTGCCATTTTATCAGCTACAAGAGTCGTATAATAAGGTTCATTTCTTTTTCCTCTAAAAGGATGTGGAGTAAGATAAGGACCATCTGTTTCAATAATCAATTTTTCTTTTGGTATTTTAGGAAGAATTTCAACTAATTTCTTTGCATTTTTAAAAGTTACAACACCACCAATACCAAAATAGAAATTATGCTCACTTAAAGGTAAAAGATGTTCACTTGCGTTAAAGCAGTGTAAAACTCCTCCTACTTCTTTGGCATTATAATCTATTAAGATTTGTCTTGAGTCATTTGAAGATTCTCTTACATGAACTATTAGTGGTTTATTTACTTTTTTTGCAAAATTTATTTGGGCAATGAAAACTTCTTTTTGCTTTTTAACATTTGCAATTTTTTCATCTTCATCTTCTGGCAATCTAAAATAATCTAATCCACACTCACCTACTGCAATACACTTAGGATGATTAATATGCTTTTCTAAAATACTTTCATCATACATATCAATATCATAAGGATGAATACCTACTGCAAAATAAACTTCATCATATTTTTCAGCAAGTTCAATTGCTTGTGGTAAATCATTAAAATCAGCACCAGGAATTAGAAAACCTTTAACTCCATGTGAAAGTGCATTTTGTATAACTTCATCAATATCATCATAATATTGTTTGTTGTCAAGATGACAATGAGTATCTATAATTATAATAAAAACCTTTTTTCTAATAAGTTTAATAAACCATTAACTTCAGAAATATCAGAAGCTAAAATCCATGCGTCTATCCCAAAATTTTTAAAGGCATCATAATCACTCTTATCATCAAATGTAATAATATCCATTTAAATTCTCCTATTTTATACATAATATTTCTATTCTATCAAAAAATTATTAATTTACAACTTATAGTATATATCTAGCGGTGTCAACATTATCTACAATCTCATCTAATTTCTCAGAAACTAGCTTTTCGTTAACAATGATTTTTTCGCCTTTTTTCTCATCTGCATCAAAAGATATATCTTCAATAACTTTTTCAATAACAGTATGAAGTCTTCTTGCACCTATATCTTCTGTCATTTCATTTGCAGTAACTGAATACTTTGCAAATGCTCTTACAGCTGAATCATCAAACTCTAATTGCACTTCTTCAACAGCTAATAAAGCTTGATATTGTTTTAATAAAGAGTTTTTAGTATTTGTTAAAATTTTATATAATGCATCTTCATCTAAGGATTCTAACTCAACTCTTAAAGGAAATCTTCCTTGAAGTTCAGGTAATAAATCACTTGGTTTTGATACATGAAAAGCACCAGCTGCTATAAAAAGAATATGATCTGTTTTAACTTGACCAAATTTTGTTTGAACGCTACTTCCTTCAACTATTGGAAGTAAATCTCGCTGCACTCCCTCTTTACTTGGGTCTTGATTTTGATTACTTTTTCCTGATGCAATTTTGTCAATTTCATCTAAAAATACAATTCCACCATTTTGTGCTCTTTTAACTGCTTCAATTTTTATAGCTTCTTCATCCAATAAAGAAGAGCTAGCTTCATCTCTTAATAAAACTTTTGCATCTTTAATAAAAACTTCTTTTTTGATTTTTTCTTTATTAATTCCACCAAGCATTTTATTCAAGCTTTCTTGCATTGAACTCATATCCATTGGCATATTAGAATCTAAAATTTCTACATGAGCTTTTTTAGAAACTTCTATTTCAATCTTTTTATCATCCAATGATCCATCAAGAAGTTTTTTCTCCATAACATTATATGTTTTGATAAATGACTCTTTTGCATTATCACTAGCAGTTTCAGGAAGTGGTGGAACTAAAATTTCGATGATTTTTCTATGAACTTCACCTTCAATTTTATCTTTGATTTTATCTTCATATT
>CALKDR010000062.1 GCA_938084175.1 uncultured Campylobacterales bacterium | reverse complement strand
CACTTTTATTTACAAACTAATCATTTTCTTTTCACTATAAAAATGATTTGCCTAACATTGGAGCTAT
Source organism: uncultured Campylobacterales bacterium (assembly GCA_938084175.1). Taxonomy (GTDB): domain Bacteria; phylum Campylobacterota; class Campylobacteria; order Campylobacterales; family Arcobacteraceae; genus Poseidonibacter. The sequence goes on along the minus strand of CALKDR010000062.1, from coordinate 7,341 downwards.
AGCAAAGCTGGTAATGCCCCGGATTGCAAATCCGGTATGCGTTGGTTCGAGTCCGACTAGCTCCTCCATTTCTTTTAACTAACTAATCATATAAACTAACTCAATCTTTGTACCAATATTTTCTTCAGATTTTACAGAAATTTCAATATTTAAATTATCACATAATCTATGAACGATATGCATTCCTATTCCATAGCCTTGTTGTGTTTCTTTATATCTTCTTTCAAAAATCTTTTTGGGATATTTTATACCTTTCCCATTATCTTGGATACTTAATCTTCTATCTTTATATGTAACTTTTATTTTAGGACTTTCACTACTATATTTTGAAGAATTTGATAGAATATTATCTATTATTCTGATAAATGATTTTTTATCTGTATATATAGTTTCATTTATAGGGCATTCTAATTCAAAAATAATATTGGGATATAAAAGTTTAAAGTCTTCTATTTTTGCTTCTAATAAATCAAAAATCATAAGTTCTTCAAAATTGTATTTTCGTTCTAAAATTAGTTCTAGATTTTCATGTAATGAAGCTATTGTTGAAGCACTTGTTTGTACTCTTGTTAATTGCTTGTGCTTTTTTTCCTCTTTTTCATTTTTTAGCATCATATTAACATTAAGTAAAATTGCAGTTGCTGGAGTATTTAAATCATGTATTAAATCGCTTAAAAACCTATCAAGATGAGAAATAGTATCTTGCATTGGTTTGAGTGATATTTTTGCTAAAAAATAGCTAATTAGTATAAATATGAGTAATAAAACAGCTTGAACCATAAGTGTAAATACTTTTAAATCAAAAATTTCTTTATCTATTGGTTTAGCATCTATTTTAATAGTTACTAATTTATTATAGTTTTGCAAAGGAAAGGCTTTTATATAAAACCCATCTTTTTTTATTGGTATTTCAAATTCTACTTTTTCTTTTTGCTCTAAATCATAACTAAGACCATCTTCAGTGTATTGAAAATCCGTTTGCGATAACATAGCTGAGTATTGATACATTTGCATAACTGTTTTTTTCATAATAAACTGTTTTTGTTGCCAAAAATATAAAAAACCAACAACAAGAATTAACAAAGCAATTGAAAAAAAATATATAAATGTAAATTTTAGTAAAGACTGTTTTTCATACTTTTTCACAACGATATCCTACTGCTCTAATATTTGTGATAACTAAACCTATTTTTTTCAATTTTGATATTTGCACTCTTAATGTTGCATCACTTCCTAATGTATCATTATCATGAAGATTAAATAAAATATCATCTTTATTTATAACTTTTCCAATATTTTTCAAAAAAAGCACTAACAATTGATGCTCAGAAGGACTTAAATGTATTTGTTCATTTTCTTTGTACAATATTTCTTCTTTAATATTATAAAGTAAGTTATTATATTTTATTGATGATTCATAGTTCTTAAATGATTTTTTTATAAGTGAATCTATACGAACAAGTAATTCATTAGCATCAAAAGGTTTTCTAATATAATCATCAGCACCAACTTTAAAACCTTTTGTAAGATTATCTATATCTACAAGAGCTGTTATAAATATTGCAGGTGTTACATCTTCATTTTCTCGCAAACTCTCTAAAAGTTCAAAGCCATTGATAAAAGGAACATTTACATCAAATAAATAAAGATCAAAATCTTTTTCAAAAGTTTCATTTGAGGCATCATTTCCATCTTTAACCCAAGTTACTTTATACTCTTCATCTTCCAATATTTCTTGTATTGTTTCGCCTAAAATTAAATCATCTTCAAGTAATAATATATTTTTCATTAGAGATTGTATATTAGAACTGTTAATGAACTGTTTATACTTCACTAACACTCTTTGTTTATAGTTTCATTAACAAGCACAAAAGGAATGATATGAAAAAGCTATTTTTTTCTTTTCTTATAACTTTGATGAGTTTATATGGATTAAATTTAGAAGAAGCGATAGAGGAACTTAAGAGAAACAATATAGATATACAACTTTCGCAAACACAAATCGGATTTGCGAAAAGTGAACAAAATAGGAAAGAAGATTCAAGATATGGAAAAATTAATACTTTTGCTTCATATACAAAATATAATAATGCAAGAACTCTAGCACCTATAACTCCACCAATTACTTCAACTATAACAACAAGTGACAATCTTAGTACATTGGGAATAAGTTATAGTGTTTCATTATTTACAGGCTTTAAAGATAAAAGTGATATTGAAGTTTCAAAAATACATCATTCTTTACAAGAAAATATACATACTCTTACAATAAACCAAATGATTTATAATACTCAAGCTATTTATCTTGATATTTTATCGTTAAATAACTCTTTAAAAGCTACAAAAAGTTATCTAAAAGCTCTTCAGGCTTTAGAAGACAATACAAAAAAAGAGTATAAATATGGTCAAAAATCTTTACTTGATACTTTAAAAATCGCAAGTGATATTAAAAATGTAGAAGCTGAGATAATTCAACTTCAAACAAAAATATACACACTAAAAGATTCATTAAGTTTACTTATTTATGGCCTAACAAAAGATATAGAAATCTTTGAAGAAATCAATTATTTTAATATAAAAAAAGATGATTTTAAACTTGAAGATATTACATCAATAAAAATAGCAAATGTAAATATTAAAAAAGCAGAACAAAAATATATTAGTACAAAGTCAAATTATTATCCAAAAGTAAATTTAAATACTTCTTATTCAAATACTTATGGAAATGGTGATGATGAAACAATCTCAATGGTAGGTATAAATGTTAACTGGAATTTTTATGATTTTGGTGTTTCAAGTGAGTTAGTAGAGCAAGCTAAAATAACACAAATTCAATCTCAACTAAATCTTAATAAAACAAAACAAGAAATACAAAATAAAATAAATGAATCAAAAAATCTTATTCTTCAAAATAAAAAACTCTTAGATTCTACAAAAGCGCAATTTGATCTTAGTAAAAAAACACAAGACATCGAAAAACTACGTTTTGATGAAGGTCAAATCAGTATTGATGATTATCTTCTAGCAATTTCTTCAGCAGAAAAAATAAATGCAAAGAAAATCACATCACTATACACACTTTTAAAATCAAAATACTATTTAGAGTATTTAACAAAAGGCAAATAAATGAAATCATTAATAAAAAAGATCATTCTTATTCTAATACTTATCGCAATTGTTATTTTTGCTATAAAATTAATACAAGAGAAGCAAGAATCAATAGTAAGTGAAGAAGTAGCTTATAAACCGGCACTTCAAATTACAAAAGTAAAAAAAGCAGAAATAAAAGAAAGTGATTTCATAGAGTACTTAGCAAATCTAGAAGCTTCTCAAACACCTAAAATAACTACAAAAATATCTGGATATATAGAGAGTATTTTAGTAGAAGAAAATAGTATCGTAAAAAAAGGGGACATTCTTCTAAAAATAGATAGTAAAGAGTTTGATGAGAATTTGAAACAATTATCTTATTTAACACAAGCCGCAAAATACTCGTTATCTTCCTTAGAAAAAAACACATCGGTACAAGATTTAGATATGAATATATCATCTAAACAATATAAAACAAACCTAAAACTATTTAAAGCTGGAGCTATATCTCAAGATAAACTTGATAGTTCAAATATAAATACTCAATTAAAACAAGCTAAATATAATTCAACAATAGATTTAGTAAAAGCGAAACAAAGTGAAATTAAATCGTTACAATCACAATATAACTCTAAAATACATCAAAAAAATTACTACACAATAGTATCTCCAATAGATGCAATCGTAGAAGAAATATCGCAAGATATTGGAGACCTTACAAATCCTTCTTTGGCAATTATTAAACTTGTTGGATTAAAACAAAAACTTACTTTCTCTTTTGCATCTAAAGATATTAAAAAAAATCAAAAAATATTTGTAGAAAATAAAGAAATAGGATATATAGATTTTATTTATCCAAGTGCCAAAAACTTTTTAGAAGTTGCAAATATAAAATTAACTACAAAGTTAGAAAATAAACTAAACTCAAATATATTAATTCAGGTGAAAATAAAATGATACGAACTATTGTAAAATCAATTCTTTCACGTCCTTTTTTTATATATTCATTTTTGGCTTTAGCTATCTTTCTAGGAGTAAATGCATATTTTAAAATTGATAGAAAACTATTTCCAAATTCAAATAGGCCGCAAATTGCCGTAGTGATAACACAAAGTGCAAGTTCAGCAAAAGATATGGCAACAAATGTTGCAATCATTGTTGAAGAAGAACTTTACACCCTAGAAAATATAAGAAGAGTTTATTCTTCAACAATAGATGAAGTATGTGTAATAAATGCGGAGTTTGATTATGAGAAAACTATAAATGATGCTTCAAGTGATGTTCAAAATAGTCTTAATAAAATAAGATCAAAACTCCCAAGTGATATAAATGAACCACAAATACATAAAATAACAGCTGCAACTACTCCAATTATTACAATAGGGGTTTCCTCAGAAAATATATCTATGATTGATATCCGTGAATTGGTTCAAAATAATATTAAAAAAGAATTTCTAAAACTTCAAGGTGTTGCAAATGTAGATATTTTTGGAGGTTTCAAAAAAGAGATTCAAGTAATATTAGATAAACAAAAAATTGATAGTTTAAATCTTGGGTTTTCAAATATTATACAAACTATTCAAAACCATAATAAAGACTATGCAATAGGTTCTATGGAAAATAAAACAAATAAAATTCTAATTAAAAGTACTAACAAAAAAAGTTCTCTACAAGATTTATCTATGTTAGAAATATCAAAAGGTGTTTATCTAAGAGATATTGCAAGTATAGATTTTACAAACTATACAAACAGTGCTTTATATAGTGGGAATGGAAAAACTTCAATAGCCATGGCAATACAAAGAAATCTAAGCGCTGATGTTATAAGTACTATAAATAATGTTGAAGAAGAACTTCAAAAAATGCAAAAACAATATCCACAATTAACCCTAGAGATAACAGATACTCAAAAAACAACGATCCTTCAAAGTACTTCAAATATGTTTGAATCTCTAAGAGATGCAATTATCATGTCAATGATTGTTGTATTTATATTTTTAGCTTCTTTGCGACAAATATTTGTTGTTCTTCTTACTATTCCTATTGTTTATATTTCAACTATTGCTTTAATGTGGATGTTTGGATTAGAGTTTAATATTATTACATTAACAGGTATTGTTTTAGCACTTGGGTTACTTCTTGATGATACTGTTGTAGTTGTTGAAAATATTCAAAGACACTATGAAAACTTAGATAAAAAGATGGAAGATGCAGTAGAAGATGGAACAAGTGAAATAATGTTTGCAGATTTCTCAGGAACTCTTACTACTATGATAGCACTACTACCTATTCTTTTTGTAGGAGATTATCCTCAGACTATATTTGGTCCGTTAATTTCGACACTTCTTTTAGCACTTTTTGCATCTTATGTAATATCAATAACTTTTGTACCACTTATTTCTACAAAAATATTAAAGATACAAACTCCTTGGATAATTTTTATAGAAAAGAAGTTTCAAATAATAAGTGATGCTATAAATGATTTTTTTGTAAACTTCTTTACAAAAAGTATAAATCTAGCACTAGAAAGCAAACTTGTGGCTACTGGATATTTTATAGCTTTATTTGCTTTATTTATAATCAGTGCAAAAATAGTAATGCCTTTAGTTGGTCAAGAACTTATGCCTGCAATGGATACAGGTGCAGTCAAAATAAAAATCACAACTACTCAAAATCTATCAATTAATCATTCACAAAAGATTCTTGAGCAAGTAGAAAAGATAGTCTATAAACATGGAGAAATACAAACAGTCTCTTCTTCAATTGGAGCTGAAGCTGGAATTTTAAGTATTGGAAGTGGTGGAGGGATAAATGATATTTTAGTAATTGCTACTTATATTAATCGTTTTGAAAGAACTGAAACTATTTGGGATATAGAAGAAAAGTTACGCAAAGAAATAGCTACTATAAAAGATATAAAATCTTTAGAAATTAGTGATTCTGGTGCAACTGGACTTGCAAGTATCAAAGCAAATATTGATGTGACACTTTACGGAGATGATTTTGAAGCTTTATATAACAAAGCTTTAGAGTATGAAAAAGCTATGTACAAAACAAAAGGAATAGTTACAGTTGGAAAAACTTGGCATCTTGATAATGCAACTTATGATTTGAAAATTGATACAAAAAAAGCTTTTGAATTTGGACTTTCACATAAAGATATTATTACACAACTACAACAAATTTTAAAAGGTGTTAGTATCTCATCTTATAAAGTAAAAAATAATCTTGATATCCATATTAGGGTTTGGATTAGGAATGACTCTATTAACACAATATCAAAAATACAAAATCTAACACTTGTAACAAAAAAAGGACTTATTCCTTTAAATAGTGTGGCAAAAGTGATTACTATAAAACAACCAAATATCATCACTAGGGAAAATCTTTTTTATACAATAGATATTTTAGGGTTTAGAAAAGATCAAAGCATCTCTCAATTGATGACAAACTTTGAAGAAGAAGCAAAAGATATAGTCCTACCTTTAAATATAAAAATGAAGCACACAGGAGATATAGAACAGTTTCAAGACTCTTCAATAAGAATAGTAAAAAGTGTTGGTATTGGACTAATCTTAATATTCTTAATAATGATTCCAATGTTTGAATCCTTAAAAATTCCATTAATTATAATATTTTCTATCCCACTTACTATTGGTGGAGCCTCATGGATACTATTATTACTTGATTATCACAGTTCAATGAGTGCAATGATTGGATTTGTGCTATTAGCTGGGGTTATTGTAAATAATGCAATCTTATTAATACACTTTGCTCTAGGAAGATTAAAAGAGGACATATCAAGTAAAGAAGCAATGATAGAGAGTATAAAACTTAGAACAAGACCAGTTTTGATGACTGCTATTAGTGTAAGTGTAGGAATGATACCAGTTGCACTTGGTTGGGCAATTGGATTGGAGCGTTTAGCACCTCTTGGTGCAGTTGTTATTGGAGGACTAATTGTTGGAACATTTTTAACACTATTATTTATTCCATTACTTTTTATATGGAGTATTAAGGGTAGTAAAAATAATTAAGACAAATATTTAAAGTAGCTATATATTAAATAAACTTAAATTTCAAAATTTAAGTTTATTTAAAGCAATACCCCTTGACAAAGGGATAATAATCTCCTATAATTCCCGTCCAAATTAAGTGACACCAAGTGAAACTGAAATGGATGATCTTTAACAATGTAAAAAGTTTGTAAAGTAATCTTTATAAACTGAATATAATACTCTAAATAATCTA
>CALKDR010000061.1 GCA_938084175.1 uncultured Campylobacterales bacterium | reverse complement strand
AAAACTAAAGCTGACCAAGAAAAAATGGGTATTGCTTTAGGAAAATTAGCTCAAGAAGATCCATCATTTAGAGTTGCTACTGATGAAGAATCTGGACAAACTATTATTTCAGGAATGGGTGAATTACACCTTGAAATTCTTGTTGATAGAATGAAAAGAGAATTCGCAGTTGAAGCTGAAGTTGGTGCTCCTCAAGTTGCATATAGAGAAACTATCAAAAATGCAATTAAACAAGAGTACAAATATGCTAAACAATCTGGTGGTAAAGGTCAATACGGTCACGTATATTTAACTATTACTCCATTACCTGCTGATAGTGAAGATAACTATATCTTTACATCATCTATTAAAGGTGGTTCTGTTCCTAAAGAATACGTTCCTGCTGTTGATAAAGGTTGTGCTGAAGCTATGGCTGGTGGTATTTTAGCTGGTTACCCATTAGTTAACATTGCAGTTGATTTATATGATGGTTCTTACCATGATGTTGATTCATCTGAAATGGCATTTAAATTAGCTGCTTCAATGGGATTCAAACAAGGTTGTAGAAGTGCTGCTGCTCAACCTGTAATTTTAGAACCTATTATGAAAGTTGAAATTGAAACTCCTGAAGATTATATGGGAGATGTTATCGGTGACGTTAACAAAAGAAGAGGACAAGTTCAATCTATGGATGAAAGAGCTGGTGTTAAACTAGTTGTTGCAATGATTCCATTAGCTGAAATGTTCGGTTATTCTACAGACTTAAGATCTATGTCTCAAGGTAGAGCAACTTATTCAATGATTTTTGATAACTACATGGACGTTCCTAAGAATGTTTCTGAAGAAATCATCAAAAAGAGAAATGGTTAAAATCGTTTAAAAGAGTGAAAATTTCACTCTTTTAGATTTTAACGAGTTTTGTCTTATTCAAAATTCAAATCTCTAAAAAGCTTTGCCTCTTGGCAAAGCTTTTTTTTTGTTCAATTTTTAATTAAAATATAACAAATTGTAATATATACATTAATCTTAAAAGAACTTATTATATACTAATATATAAAAACAGATATATAGAGGTAAATTTGAAATTAAATAAAACTCAAGAATTACTAAGTTCTTTCAAAAAAGCTGGAATAATATTAAGACCCTCAAGCCCAGAATTAAAAGATGTTTATGAAAATATAAAATCAATATTCAAAAAACACGATATTGAAGTATTTTTAGAAAACAACTCTGCTAATATGATTAGTGAAAAAGGACTGCCTTTGGATGAATTATGCCAAAAAGTAGATTTCTTAGTTTCAGTAGGTGGAGATGGTACTTTATTATCAGTTGTAAGAAAATCCTACTATTATAATAAACCAGTTCTTGGTATTAATCTAGGTACATTAGGTTTTTTAACTGATATTTCTATGAATGATTTAGAAGATTTTATTGTAGATTTCACAAATAAAAAATATAGAATAGATAATCGTATGATGATAAAAGGTACATTAAATCTTAATACTATTGTTGCTTTTAATGATATAGTAATTACTAGAAAATCAATATCTTCAATGATTAAAATCGATGCAAAAATTGATAATAAACATTTTAACTCTTATTATGGTGATGGTGTTATTATATCAACTCCAACAGGCTCAACTGCATATAACTTATCAGTAGGTGGTCCTATTTTATATCCTTTAACTGAAGCTTTTTTAGTAACTCCTGTTGCACCTCACTCTTTAACACAAAGACCATTAGTAATGCCAGCAGATTTTGAAATTGAGTTTACTATTACAGATTCGCAAGGTGCAGTTGTAATTGCAGATGGGCAAGATATATATGAATTAGAACAAAATGATTCTATAAAAATTAAAATAGCAACACAAAATGCAAAAATGATACATAGATGTGAGAGAAACTATTTTGAAGTATTAAGCCAAAAATTAAGATGGGGAAATTAATTTTATGATTAATAGAATTTATATAAAAGATTGTTTATCTTTTAAGGAAATTGACTTAGAATTTAAAGAAGGGTTAAATGTATTTACAGGACCAAGCGGTGCTGGTAAATCTATTTTAATGCAAGCTATACTTTCTTTATTTGGTTTAAGTGATGTTAAATCAAGTTTAGGTGAAGTTCTAATTAGTAACTCAAATATTCGTGACGAAGTATATGATTTGCAAAATAATGATGATATTATTATAAAAACAATAAAAAAAGAAAAAGTAAGATTTTTTATTAATAATCAAACAATATCAAAAAAAAATCTAAATTCTTTTTCTTCTAAATTAATAAAACATCTAAATTTAAGAGATACCTCAGATTTTGAAAGTTTTAAATTACTTAATTTTTTAGATAAGTTATCTTCAATAGATTATAAAGAATTTATACCATTAAAATCAAAGTTCGATTTATTATATAAAGAATTGATAATTGTAAAAAAAGATCTTGAAAAAATAGTTAATGATGAATTAAAAATTGAAGATCTAAAAGAGTTTACAAAATTTGAGATTGAGAAAATTGAAAATATTAATCCTAGTGTTGATGAGTATGAAGAATTAAATCTATTAAAAAGGAAGCTTTCTAAAAAAGATAAAATTGAAGATGCAATCAAAAGTTCTTCAGAAATTTTAAGCTTTAGACAAAATGTTTCAAACACCTTAGAACTTTTAGAAGAGGATTCAAGTTTTTTTGATGAAACTATGAATGAATTGAATAATATATTTGAAAGATTTAATGATACTTTATATGAGCTTGAAGATATAGATATAGAGACAGTTTTAAATAGAATTGAAAAATTATCAGCACTACAAAAAAGATTCGGTTCAATTTCTCAAGCCTTGGAATATAAAGAAGAGAAAAAGAAAGAGCTAGCATCTTATGAAAATATTACATTCGAAAAATCTTTATTAGAAAATAAATTAAGTTCTTTATCTATTGAGATTGAAAAATTATCAGAAGAAATAACATTTTATAGAAAAAAAAGTATGAGTATTTTAGAAGAAAAAATTAATAAATATTTAAAATTTTTATACCTATCAAATGCAAAAATCACTATTGACAAAAAAAAGTTAGATTCTAATGGAGTTGATGAAGTTCATTTTGAATTAAATAATGTAAGTTTAAATACAATAAGTTCAGGTGAATACAACCGATTGCGTTTAGCCTTATTAACTTCTATGAGTGAATTTGATATTGTTGAAAATGGAATCTTATTTTTAGATGAAATTGATGCAAATTTAAGTGGAAAAGAAAGTGATGCTATTGCAAATGTATTATCAACTCTTTCTAAATCCTATCAAATTTTTGCAATATCTCATCAACCTCAATTAACATCAAGTTCACATCAGCATTTTCTAGTTGATAAAAATGACGGAAATTCATTAATTAAACTTTTGAATAAAAAAGAAAGAATTAATGAAATAGCTAGAATGATAAGTGGCGAAAAAATTACTCCTGATGCAATTAAATTTGCAAAAAATCTTTTATAAAAAATGTAAATTATCTTGGTAAATTAATTTTTACCAAAATAATTTTTTAAAATAATTTTTTAAAATATAACTTTGTAACCCCCTAAAAAGAGTACTGCATAACTTTTTCAAACCTTAGTATAAGCTGTGAAAAACTTTATAATAAAAACTTATTATATTAGTTTTTGTTATATGATGCGTTTTTATAGAAGAAGTACTAAATAAGTTTTATTAATACTGCATATTTTAGTTTCTATTAAGATATTAAAACTATAATTATATGTTTTAGTTGGTATTTAATGAATATATCAAATTAAATGAGGAGAGAAAATGAGTAAAATTAGTAAAAATTCTGAAAATAGTTTAAAGTCAGATTCTTTAGAGCAATCTAGTAGAAGAAACTTTTTTAAAAAAACTGCTATTTATTCAGCTAGTGCTTTAACTGCAGCATCAGTTCTTGCACCAACGAGATTAAAAGCAGATGACGTAAATATTACTGAACATGTTGAATGGGGAACTAAACTTGGTGATAGAGTTGATAAAAACCTATATGGAGTGCCTTCAGCTTATGAACACAATAATGTGAGAAGAGTACATGATTTATTATCATCAGGAGATAGACACGCTACTGTATCTATGTCTCCTTTACATCAACAAGAAGGTATTATCACTCCAAATGGTTTATTCTTTACAAGAAACCATGGTGGTACTGCACAAATTGATCCAAATAAATTTAGACTTATGATCCATGGTTTAGTAGAAAAACCAATTGTTTTAACATTAGAGCAATTAAAAAGATATCCATCTGAGTCTAGAATTCACTTTATTGAGTGTCCTGCAAATGGATCTACTGGATGGAGAGGACCACAATTTAATAATTTACAATTTGTTAAGGGTATGATGAGTTCAGCTGAGTGGACTGGTGTAAAACTTAGTGTTCTTTTAGAAGATTTAGGACTTAAACCAGAAGCACAATGGGCATTAATTGAAGGTAGTGATAACTCTGAAATGGGTAGAACTCTTCCAATTGAAAAAATATTAGATGATGCAATGCTTGTATGGGGACAAAATGGTGAACCTTTACGTCCAGAACAAGGATATCCTGTTAGATTATTAGTTCCAGGTTGGGAAGGTAACTTAAATGTTAAATGGGTTAAAAGAATAGAATTTTCTGATAAGCCATGGCATGCAAAAGAAGAAACATCTAAATATACTATGTTACAACCAAGTGGAAAAGCTATTAATTTCTTCTGGCCTATGGAAGTTAATTCAATTGTAACTTCACCATCACCAGAATTACCATGGACTGACCTTAAAAAAGGTGATATGGTAGAAATTTGTGGTATTGCTTGGTCTGGTAGAGGTACAATTAAAACAGTTGATATTTCACTTGATGGTGGAAAAAACTGGGTTGAAGCTAAGCTAAAAGGGTTAGTTTTACCAAAGTCTTGGACTAGGTTCTCATACATTGTTAAATGGGATGGAAAAAAGAAAGTTGTATTATCTAGAGCAATCGATGACTCAGGTCATATTCAACCTTCAATTGATAAGTTAATATCAAATGTTGGAGTTGAAGGTATTTATCACAGAAATCCAATCGTTGGTTGGGAAGTAACATCAAAAGGAGCTGTAAATAATGTTCATGTTAGATCTTAAAAAATCATTATTAGCACTTGCTGTAGTATCATCTGTTTTTGTATCAAATGCAAGTGCAGTTGAAAAAAATATAGATGGTGCAGTTATATATCCAGTTAAAGATGGAAAATATACAGATTACGCTGTTAATGAACAAAAGAAAAATGGTTTTAGTTCATATGGTAGAAAACCAACTACAAACGAAATTAAAGCTTGGGATACAGATGTAATGCCTGATGGTCACGGATTACCTGAAGGTGAAGGTTCTGTTGAGCTAGGTGATGAGTTATATGAAGCACAATGTTCTATGTGTCATGGTGACTTTGGAGCTGGTGGTGTTGGTGGATATCCTCCATTATCAGGTGGTCAAGGATCACTTAAAAACCAACTAGGATTAGAAGGTACTGAAGGTCCAAGAAAAACTATTGGTTCTTATTGGCCATACGCAAGTACATTATTTTGGTATGTTAAAACAGCAATGCCATACACACATCCTAAATCATTAAGTGATGATGAAGTTTATGCTATTACTGCTTATTTATTATCTGTAAATAACATTAAAGCTAATGGTGTACTTATTGATGATGATTTTGTTTTAAGTAATGAAAACTTCTTAACTGTTAAAATGAATAATCCAGATGGTTTCTATCCAGTTCATCCTGATAGAAATGATTTAAAAGAGCAAAGAGGACCTTTAGCACAAGGTACTAGATGTATGAAAGATTGTAAACAACCTAGTCCTATTTCAATTAATGCTGAAATTGACACAGGATTCTTTCCTTCAATTAGTACAGTAAAAGACTTGCCTAAAGTTAAAGAAACTGCTACAGTGTCAAATGGCGCTAAAATTTATGAAGCAAGTTGTAGTGCTTGTCATGCTAATGCAGCAATTGGAGCACCTGTTCTTGGAGATAAAGAAGCTTGGGCTGAAGTTGTTTCAAAAGGTATAGACACTGTTTATGCAAATGCACTAAACGGAATAAATGCAATGCCTGCCAAAGGTGGAGCTGATATTTCTGATGAAGAATTAAAAGAAGTAGTTGATTATATGATCGACGTAAGTAAATAATAATTAGGAGAACTAATGAAATTAGCAAAAAGTTTATTAATAGCATCTGCTATTAGTGGTTTAATCGCAACAAGTAGTTTTGCAAATAATGATCTAATTAAACAAGGTGAAAAGATTTTTATGACTAAAAATCTTGGTAACTGTTTAGCATGTCATGCTGCAAATGGAAAGAATGTAGACGGACCTGGAAGTATGGGACCTGCTTTACAAGCTTTACAATATTGGCCAGATGAAGCTTTATATCAAAAAATATATGATCCATATACAACTAACCCAATTTCAGCTATGCCTGCATTTGGTAAAAATGGTTGGTTAAGTGATTCACAAATTAAAGCAGTAGTTGCTTATTTAAAAACAATTAAATAATAATAAAAGGAAATAAAATGAACAGAAGAAATTTTTTAAGCTTAGGATTAGGTGCATTAGCAGTTTCAATGGCACCATCAACTTTAAGTGCAATTAACTTTAGAGATACAAAACCAAAAGCATGGACAGCAACAAAAGTTGATGACGCTATTAAAGAAATTTTTGGTACATCAAAAGTTACTGAAGGTAAAATCAAATTAAAAGCTCCAGATATTGCAGAAAATGGTGCAGTTATTCCTATTACTGTTTCAACAAAATTAAATGCTAAAACAGTAGCAATTTTCCAAGATGCGAATCCAGAAACTGCAGTTGCTGTATTTACTGTTCCTGAAAATGGAATTATTGACTATTCTGTAAGAATTAAAATGGCTAAAACAGGTACTGTTACTGTAGTTGCAGATGTTGATGGTAAATTAGTATCAGCTTCTAAACTAGTAAAAGTTACTATTGGTGGATGTGGAGGTTGATTTAACTCAACACCCTCATAAATATTATAAAATAAAGAATGAATAGAAAATAAAAGGAAAATTATTATGGCAAAAAAAACTAGAATTAAAGCAAAATTAAAAAAAGGTATTGTAACTGTTAAAGCATTAGCATCGCATGCAATGTTAAGTTACCAAGAAGCTGAGAAAGCTAAGAAAGAAGTTAACTTTATTACATATTTAACTGCAAAAGTTAATGATAAAATTGTATTTGAAGTTTCAACTAGTCAATTCTTATCTAAGAACCCATACCTAAAATTTCAATTTAAAGGTGCTGAAAAAGGCGAAAAAATTGTTATTACATGGACTGATTTAAAAGGCGAAACTCAAACGAGTTCTGCGAAAATCAAATAATTACTTTTAAGTAATTGAAAATATAAGGAGAGATTATGTTATTTAATATTGTAAAAGCTACAACTTTAGCTGCATTAGTTGCTACGGCTTCTATGGCTGGAGATTTCAATAAACAAGCAGAAAAAGATAGAGAAGGAATAGTTAAATATTTCGAAGCTAAATTTTCTGACCCAGTAAAAGATAAAAACACATTTTTCCCATACTCTACAGATGATGAGTTAAAGAATAATTTTATTAAAAACATCAAAGGTGATGAATTCTCTAAAGGTGGCTATGCATTTTCTAAAAATGGTAGAGTATCTTACGATGAAATTAAAGAATTTCCACCAACTGAAGAGTTTGTAGAAAAAGGTGAAGAACTTTATAATAAAGCCTTTGCTAATGGAAAATCTTTTAAGAACTGTTTCCCAGAAACTACAATTGCTGGTTCTTACCCATTTTTTGATGAAAAAGCTAAAAAAGTTGTATCTTTAACTCAAGCTGTTAATGAATGTTTAACTTCTAATGGTGAGAAAAAATGGAATGAGAAAAAAGGTAAAATAACTCACTTACAAGCTTATTTCGCTCAAGAAACTGCAGATGCAGAAAAACGAGTTGATATTAAAATTGAAAGTAAAGAAGCAGCAGCTGCTTATGAAAGAGGTAAAGAATATTACTTTACTCAAAGAGGTTATTTAAACCTTTCTTGTGCAACTTGTCATATTCAAGGTGCAGGACAAAGAGTTAGAAATGAATCTTTATCACAAGGTTTAGGTCACACTTCACATTTCCCTGTATATAGATTAAAATGGGCTGCTGGAAATGCTGCTAATGATGGTTTAGGTACACTAGAAAGAAGAATGGCTGGATGTATTAAAGATGCAGGACAAGTTCCTCCAAAAACTAGTTCAGAAACAATGAAAGAATTATTATATTT
>CALKDR010000060.1 GCA_938084175.1 uncultured Campylobacterales bacterium | reverse complement strand
ACAAGAATTGAGTTAAGTGAGAAGTTAAACATAAAAAATACAGTACCAAATAAAATAGGATTTATATACTCAAGTGAGGTATCTAAGTATTGATCACTAGCTCCTAATAAAATAAATAAAGAGGGTGCTGCAAAGTAGCCAATTATTCCTAAAAATATACCAAGAATTGGTACAAAAAATATACCTTTATGTGCATAAATAGAAGCTAGTTTATATCTTTTTTTTCCAAAGGCATTACCAAGAAGTGCGGTAATAGCAGATGAAAAACCATATCCAAGACCAATAATTAGGAAAAATATCATAAAAGAAAGTGATAAAGAAGCAATTGCTTGGGTTGAAATTAGTCCCGCATAAAATGTATCTACAACATTATACATAGTGTTAAAAAACATTCCCACACTTGCTGGAATTGCTAATTGTTTAATAAGTGATGGAATATCTTGTGTAGTTAAGTGTTCTGATTTTTTCATAGAAAGAAGACTTTAGTCTTCGATTCTAATCATAGCAGGTTCAGCTGTAACAACGCCTGCTTCTTTGATATCATTAAGAGCTTTATTGATATTGCTTTCAACACAAGTATGAGTTGAAAGTAATAAATGTGCACAAGTTTTATTAAGTGGTTTTTGAATCATTTTTTCAATTGAAATATTATGATCACTTAAAATATTTGCAACTTTTGCAAGTACTCCAGCTTTATCTTCAACCTTTAGTCTTAAATAATATTTTGTTTGAATATCATCTTTACTCATAAGTTTTAAATCTTCACCATATGAAGTTTCAAAACCTAACATAGGAGAACCTTTTCCTCTACGTGCAATATCAACAATATTTGCAACAACTGCTGATGCAGTTGCATCACCACCTGCTCCTGGTCCATAATACATTGTTTCACCAACTTTATCGCCAATTACAGAAACACCGTTCATAACACCTTCAACTTTTGCAATCATTTGAGAATTTGGTATTAATACAGGATGAACTCTAAGTTCAATTTGTTTATCAATTTTTTTAGCAATTGTTAATAATTTAATTGAATAATCAAATTCAGATGCAAAATCAATATCTTCAGGTGAAATATCTTGAATACCTTCAATTAATATATCTTCAGGTTTTGCATCAATTCCATATGCAATTGAACCTAGAATTAGTAATTTATGAGCAGCATCAAAACCACCAACATCAAATGTAGGATCAGCTTCTGCATAACCTAGCTCTTGTGATTCTTTTAGAATAGTGTCATAATCAACACCTTCTTGAATCATCTTAGTAAGCATATAATTACAAGTACCGTTCATAATACCTTTTATTGATTCAATATTATTTGCAGTTAATCCTTCTCTTAAAGCATTAACAATAGGTATTCCACCAGCAATTGCAGCTTCATATTCAAAGGCTGTGTCTCCAGCTATTTCTTGAAGATCATATCTGTGATATGCAAGCAATGCTTTATTTGCAGTTACAACTGCTTTTCCTTTTTCTAAGGCTTTTTTAACAACTTCATAAGGCTTTTCAATTCCACCCATAAGTTCAACTACAATATCAATTGAATCGTCATTTAAAACTTCATCAATATTGTCTGTTAATTTAATTGTTACATCTCTTTTTTTGCTTAAGTTTGAAACTACACCAAGTACGGGTTCAATTTCAATACCAGCACGTGCAGTAATAATATTTTTATTATCTTTTAAAATATTTGCAACACTAGCACCTACTGTTCCAACTCCTATAATTCCTACTTTTAACATTCGTTTTCCTATCTTTATTTTTCTAATGATTTTAAATATTTTTTAACATTTTTTGCAGCTTGTCTAATTCTTTTTTCATTTTCAATTAGTGCAATTCTTACGTAATTATCACCATAATGCCCAAATCCAATACCAGGACTAACTGCTACTTTTGCATGAGTAATTAATTGTTTTGAGAATTCCATACTTCCTAAATGTTCTGCTTGTTTTGGTATTTTTGCCCAAATAAACATTGAAGCATTTGGAACATCCATTTCCCAACCTGCATCTTTAAATGCATCAATCATAACATCACGTCTAAATCTATATTTTTCAATATGATCTTCAACACATTGTTGCGGACCATCTAAAGCAACTGTTGCTGCTACTTGAATTGGTGTAAACATTCCATAATCAAGCCATGATTTAATTCTTTTTAAAGCACCTACAAGTTTTTCATTACCAACAATAAATCCAACTCTCCATCCTGCCATATTATATGACTTTGATAGTGTAAATGATTCAACTGCAACATCAAGTGCACCCTCTGCCCCAAAAATTGAAGGAGTTTTATATCCATCAAAAGTAATATCAGCATAAGCAATATCAGAAATCACATAGAACCTTTCTTTTTTAGCCATATCAACTAATCTTTGGTAAAACTCTGGAGTTACCGTAGCTGATGTTGGGTTATGTGGAAAGTTAACTAATACGTATTTAACTTTTGGAATTGATTCATCTAAAGTTTTTTGTAATCGCTCAAAAAATAAATCTTCATCAACTCTAAAGTCTCTTCCAAAAGAAAGCTCAAACTTATGAATAGCTGCTCCACTTAACATAAATGCATATGAGTGAATTGGATATGTTGGATCAGGAACTACTGCTACGTCTCCCACATTTACAATTGCTTGAACTAAGTGAACATAACCTTCTTTAGAACCCATTGTTGCACATGCGTGTTTATCTGGATCTAAATAATCTACGCCATATTTTCTTTTATACCAGTTACAAATTGCAAGTCTAAGTTTATAAATACCAGCACTTGCAGAATAACCATGGTTTTTTGCTTTATCAGCTGTTTCTTTTAATTTGTCAATTATATGTTGTGGTGCAGAACCATCAGGATTTCCCATAGAAAAATCAATTATATCTTCGCCAGCACGTCTTGCTTCCATTTTAATATTATTAACTTCTGCAAACACATAGTTTGGAAGTCTCTTCATTCTTTCAAATTCTATTTCTTCAAACACTTAACTACTCCTTAGTAATACTAATCCCACGTTTAAGATTAGCTAGAGAATACAAATCATTTATTTTGATATATGTTGTATTATTTGGTACATCAATTCTTAAGCCTCGATGTAAACTATCATCTTTATAATTTTCTATAACATTTAAATCGTTGTCATAGAAAACTACATCAGGATGCCATCTATTACCACGATTAGAAACTATATTTAAACTACTAGCATTTGCAACTTTTAGTAAATATGGTTTGTGTGGTTTTTTTAATGATACTTGACTAGTATTTATTAAGTCTTTTGCTTTATAAATTGTAGAATTATCACTATTTATTATATATTTCCAGCTATAAGCTCCCTCTCTTTTAATATAGCTTACTTGACAATTATTGTTTTCAAGTGCTCTTGTTAATCGAAGAGGGTTAATGGCGGCTTCTGTTTTTAATTTTATAGTCCAAATAAAACTATCTTTGTTATACTTAACATCTTGAACAAGATAGAGATAATGACCTAGGGATTTTAATGAATCTTTTAATATCAATAAAGATTTTTTTGGTGTCCCAGTTATTTTAAATGAAATATCTATATATTGCGAAGAGTCATATTTTAGTTTTAATAAGCCATTTTTTTGTAACTTATTTGTTAATGCAATGTAATTAATTCTTTTGTTCATATTATAATTAACTCTTTCGTAAATATAATATGAAGAATCTTTAAAGATATAATTTATTAAGTTCTCATTTCCTATATATTCATCAGAACCTAAAATATCTTTAATAACTGTGTTAACATTAGCATTTAAAGTTACAGTACAAGCAATTATTAAAATCAGTTTCTTTAGCATAATAAATCTTTTATCTTTTTAGATTATAAATTAATATCCCAGCAGCAACTGATACGTTTAACGAATCAAATTCATGTTCCATTGCAATTGATACTTTTAAATCAAGTTTTTTAGCAACTTTTGGGGAAATTCCGTCACCTTCACTTCCTAAAAATAGTGCAACTTTATCAGTTTTTTCGATTTTTCCATACTTCTTTAAATCTACGCCATCAGTTGTAGCACCAATTAAAGTAAATCCACAATCTCGTAGTTCACTTGAAAGATCTGCTGATCTTGGATGAACCATAAACGGTAAATCTAGTAATGCACCAGAACTTGTTCTTACGATTCCTGCATTATTTATTGTTTTAATATTTGATGCAATAATTCCTTCAATTCCCATTGAATAAGCAGTTCTTGCTATTGCTCCAATATTACCAACATCTGTAACACCATCTAAAACAAGAATAAAATTCATATCTTTAAATTCTTTTATTGGTGCATAATTAAATTGAACAAGTTTTAAGAAGAAACCTTGATGATTTCCACCTTTAGCTAGCGCTTGCGCTTTTTGATTATCTACTTTGTAGATTACTTTTTTTAAGCTTGCAAACTTAGAAAATAGCTTTTTATCTATTTCTTTTGAAAGAAAAACTTCTTCAATTAATTCGGGGTGATTATCAAGTACGTATAGTACAATTTGTTTTCCATATATTATCATGTCTAGATTTTATCTAAAAGTTGTTGATAAACCTCTTTTGTAGATTTGCCACTTAGTTTTGATATAAGTTTTGCTTTGATTTTAGGAGCTAAGTCAAGGTCTTGAATATCTTTCAATTCAAGGTGTGTTCCTGTAATTTCTAAAGGTTCGATTACTACAACCCATTCACCTCTTATATTTATATTTTTGAATTCTTCATATAAATTAGAAGCAGAATTTTTGTACGTAGTTTGGTGTAGTTTTGTTATTTCTTTTGCTAAAAATATTGTTCTATTTGGTGAAAGTTTGTTTAATTCTTCTAGTAGTTTTGCTAGTCTATGTGGTGATTCATAAAGAATTGCTAATTTATCATCATTTAAAATGGCATCTAACTTTGAAGCTCTATTTTTCCCTTTATGGTCTAAAAAACCATGAAAAGAGAAAGTAGTATGAGTAAACCCACTCATTGCATATGCAGTTAAAACAGCGTTTGCACCTGGAAGTACATCATATTTTATATCGTTTTGAATACAATAATCAACAAGTGTTGCACCTGGGTCTGAAACGCAAGGCATTCCCGCATCGCTTACATAAACAACATTTTTAGTAAAAGTTTCTTTTGTTAATGTTTCTAGGACTTTTTTTTCATTATGAGAATGATAAGATTTATATTCTTTATTTGAAAAGTCTAGATTGTTTTTTTCACCTAAAAGTGAAAGTAGTTTTTTTGTTACTCTTGTATCTTCACAAAAAATTAGTTCACACTCCTGTAAAACTTGAAGAGATCTTTTTGAGATATCTTCAAGATTTCCAATTGGAGTGGGAACTAAGCACAGCATAAAGTTGTACTACTTTGCAGCAGCGTATTTAGCTTTGAATTTCTCAACTCTACCAGCAGCATCAACAATTTTTTGCTCTCCAGTAAAGAATGGGTGACAAGCTGAACAAATATCTATTCTCATAGTTTCAACATTTGATTTAGTTTCAAACGCATTACCACAAGCACAAGATACTGTACAAGTTTTGTAATCTGGGTGTATATCTTTTTTCACGCCATATTCCTTATATAAATTAATGTAAAACAAAAGGTCAAATCTAACTTGCCCTTTATTAAACTCTTCTGCGCGGATTATATCTTAAAACTCTTAAGTATCTCTGAATTTAACTTTGTTAAAATATCACTACTTTGTAAATTGTTAAATTGGCCTTTATTAAAAGTGTTTTGTCTTTTTGCAAGTTTGGCTGTATTTGATGCGATTTTCTCTTCCAATTGTGTTTTATTAAGTTTGCCATCTAAAAATTCTAATGTTTCCAAAATACCAATTGAAGACATAGAATTTGGTTTTCTTGTGTACTTCTTTTCTAAAAAGATTACTTCATCAATAACACCATCTTTAATCATTTGACTTGTTCTTAGATTTATTCTTTTTCTTAAATCTTCTTTTTCCCAAATAATTTCAAATAATTTAAGATTTTTTGCAATAGGAGTTTTTGGATTTTGTAAAAAGTATTCACTAGGAGTTAAATTAGTTTCTTTATAAATAGCATAGGCTTTTTCAACTCGATATTTGTCATTTCTTTTAATCTTTGACATGTAGATTTCATCTTTTTCATATAAAAAATCATAAACTTCAGCTACATTTGAATCGAGTTTTATTTTTGAGTTTACTCCTGTTGATAAACCTTCAATTAATGCTTTTAAATAAAATCCAGTACCACCAACAATAATAAGGTTTTTTTGATTATTTTGTGCAAAAGTTTTTGCTTTTTTATAACACTGTATAAATTGCATAACATCATATTCTTCATTGGGGAAAACTTCATCTATTCCAAAATGAATTATATTACCACGTTCTAGTTTTGTTGGTTTAGCAGAAGCTATATCAATATCTTTGTAAACTGATAATGAATCTAATGATAATATAATTGAGTTAGTTTTTTGTGCTATTTCTAGCGATAAACCTGTTTTTCCTGAAGCTGTTGAGCCAATAATTGCTATTTCTTTCATTCTTAAATTTTAGCTAATTTCTAGTGAAATCTCTCTTATTTTGGATCTTTGATTTCTTTGCAATCTTCAAGTGTTTGGTTTAATTTGTTAATTTCTTGTTCTTTTTGAATTAATTTTTTTAATAATTCAGAAACATCTTCTTTATTTGATTCTACAACTCTTGTTTGTACTTTTGAAGAACAAGCTGTAAGTAAAATAGAGGTAAATAATACAGTTAGGGTAAGTTTTAATATTTTCATTAGTTTTCTTTTTAATTGTATTATACTACAAACCTAAGGATTTTAGTGTTTTTAGTGTAAGAGCACCTTCATTTAATTTGTTTGCTCTAAAGAGCAATAAAACTTCTAAATAAATAAGGACGAAACTTAAAGTCTTTATTCATTTTTCTTAGCTAAAATCTTTTTTATGGAAAAACTCTTAAAAAAACTTAACGACTTTAACGAACTAGTAATGTTCAAACATTCAATATTCTCTTTACCTTTTATATTTATTGCTATGGTAGTTGCCGCAAATGGTTGGTTTGGATTTAAACTAATGATTTTAGGTATCTTTGCAGCACTTAGTGCAAGAAATTTTGCAATGGGATTTAATCGATATATGGACAGAGATATCGATGCTTTAAACCCAAGAACAGTAAATAGACCAAATGTAGATGGTCGGATTTCTGCTTCTCAAATGCTAGTTTTTACAATAGCAAATGCTTTGGGATTTATTCTAATCGCCTATTTTGTAAATGACTTAGCCTTATATTTATCTTTACCTATTTTATTTGTTATAGGTTCATATTCTTATTTCAAAAGATTTTCATACTTAGCACATATTATATTAGGAATATCACTAGGTTTGGCTCCTATTGCTGGAGTTGTAACAGTTCTAGAAACAATACCCTTATGGTCTGTTTTATTAAGTATCGGAGTTATGTTTTGGGTTGCGGGCTTTGATTTATTATATTCATTACAAGATATTGAAGTAGATAAAAAGTTAAATCTTCATTCAATTCCTTCAAAATTTGGCGCCAAAAATACTATGTTAATATCAAAAGTGTTTCACATACTTACAGTAATTTTCTGGCTGCTATTTGTAATAAGTTCTAATAGCTCAGCTTTTGCATATTTAGCTGTAATAATAAGTGCTATAATGCTTTCATACGAACATTATTTAGTAAATAAAGATTTTACAAAAATAGATAAAGCTTTTTTTACGGTAAACGGTTATTTAGGGATTGTATTTTTTATTCTTATTGTTTTAGATAATATATTTTTCTAAATTTTAAACAAAACAAAGAAAATATTAGTCATCTAAAAGGTATATAAGCTTTTATCTGCTAATATTCTTCCCTTATTTATAAATGCGTCTGTGGCTCAACTGGATAGAGCACTGGGTTTCGGCCCCGGGGGTTGCAGGTTCGAATCCTGCCAGGCGTACCACTGTAAAAGTTCGATATTGTCGAGCTTTTAACTACTTTTAAAAGTCTATTCTGATGAGGTAAGTGAATTTCAGACATAAAAATTAAATAATCCTACATTTAAAAGAACTAATTGAAAGAAAAGATTACTCTCTTGGCATAAAGAAAAAATTCATTAGATGATACACTTTTAAAAGTAGAAGTAGTACAAACTAAAGCTAAGTTCTGGGATTATCATATAAATTCAAAACTAAATAGTATTAAAACAGCTTTTTTACCTCGTTAATCAGCTCAATATCCAAAGGTGGAAATTCATAGTTGTCAAACTCATTAGAACTTATCCAAGCCATTGCATTGTTTTCTAATAATCTTATGTCACCTTCACAAATACTTGCTTTATATAAATATATTGTTATATGACCAAAGTTATAATGATGACTTGATTTTCCTATAGATTGCTCAACTTTGATTTTAATATCTAGTTCTTCTTTTATTTCACGAATTAAGCACTCTTCATTACTTTCATTTTTTTCATTTCTTCTTTTTCTATAATAAAATCAGTTTATTGAAAAGATTCCAGTCCCGTAGTAATTAGTCTTATGTCATTATCAAAAAGTAATAGTTCTTTTTTCTTTTCTCCTGAGAAAAGTACTAAATATGTTTCCATTCCTTGATCTTTAACTGAAAACCAATATGATGTAAAAGGTATTTTTGTTACATTTTTTATTCTTGTTAATTGATCATTTAATTCATAAACTTGAATATTCTTTTTATCTTTTATAAAAAAGTATTTTTTTTCTTCTTCATTTCTGATTTTAAAAAGTTTGTTTATATCACTATTTGAAAAGACTTTTTGCGTGATGTCATCATTTATTTGTTCTCTTCCTGGGAAAAATGTTGTGTATGCCATAGTTGTGAACATCATTAATAATGCAATATTTATAATCCAACGTTGTTTTGATCTCATGATAATCCTTAATAATTCTATTTTATCTAAATTTGAAGATATTTAATAGTTTAATTAAAGAATTTTATCTTAGTATTTGCTAGAAGCTACGCAAATTATGCGTAACCAGAAAGTGAGCTTGTATTTGTATTTTGTATCAATATACTTCTTGTAGTTCTAAAAATGAAACAACTTTCAGATAGTGAAAATAAGTATACAATTAAAGCTAAGAATCTTGCAAATATGCTAGGTGGAGAAAGGGAATGATCTATAGTTTTTCTTTAAAAGTTTAAATAAAACTAAAGATATACTTTAGTTTTATTTTCTATTTTATTTATCGTCAAAATTACCAATAATCTCTTTGGCTTTTTGTAAAGCCTTATCACTTGAATCTTTATCAAATGTAAGAGCAACTGCCATTCTTCTTCCTACATGGCTTTGAGGCTTACCAAATACTCTTATAATTGAATCTTTTGTAAATGATGAATCAAAAATATCAATTGCAGGAGTGAAACTATCATTTCTAGCTTTATAAGCAGCACTAGCTCCTGCACCATAATCAATATAATCCAAAGGTAATCCTAATACTGCTCTTACATGAAGTGCAAATTCACTTTGACTTTGAGTAATCATAGTAACCATTCCTGTGTCATGTGGTCTTGGACTTACTTCAGAGAAATAAACTTCATCACCTTTTACAAACATTTCAACACCAAAAATACCTCGACCGCCTAAACCATCAGTTACTGTTTTTGCAATATCTTGAGCTTTTTGTTTAGCAACTTCACTCATATTCATAGGTTGCCATGAAAAGATAAAATCTCCATCTTGTTGAATATGTCCAATTGGTTCACAAAATACTGTTTGCTTTTCATTTCTTACAGTAAGCATTGTAATCTCATAGTCAAATGTTATAAACTCTTCAACAATTAATTCACTAGCATCACCTCTAGCTTCTTTTGCAATTTCCCAAGACTCTTGTAAATCATCAGCACTTTTTGCAACACTTTGTCCATGTCCTGATGAACTCATAACAGGTTTAATTACACAAGGGAATCCCATTTTTTCTGCTGCACTTTGAAGAGCTTCAAAAGTAGTAACAAACTCATATCCACCTGTCTTAATTCCTAAATCAACTGCTGCAAATTCTCGAATATTTTTTCTATTCATTGTTTTATTAACAGCATCTGCATTTGGAATTACATGAAAACCTTCTTTTTCAGCTGTGAAAAGTGCTTGAATATTAATAGCTTCAACCTCAGGTAAAATATAAGTAGGATTTTCTCTTCTTATAACATCAAGTATTTCATTTTCATTTTTCATATTAATTGTATAAGATTTATTTGCAACTAATTGTGCAGGTGCATTATTATAACTATCAACTGCAATTGTTTCAATTCCTAATCTTTGTGCTTCGATTACTACTTCTTTTCCAAGTTCTCCGCTTCCTAAAAGCATGATTTTTATTGAGTCAGATTTTAATGGTGCCGTGAAATTCATTTATATTCCTTCTATTAATTTGATTTGTTGATAAAATTTATTATCATATTTTTCTAGTTTATTCTTTTTTATTACAGTTTTTAAAATCGATAAATATTCTTTTCCAATTCCTGAGTAGTTTATCATAGTTTGTGATAAATCAATTCCCATTGGATTTTGCTTTTCCAATCTACTTTGATATCTTTTATTTTGAAAAGATTTATACGCAGTGTTTCGATTTAAATTTAGCATATAAGCTTTAATTGAATCTTGCATAGTTTTAAACACTCTAATAAAATGGCGTTGACCTTCTTCTCTTTTTTTGGGGATTATTCCAATTTTTGGATTATATGTCCAATGTCCAAAAATATTATTTGCAACTCTTATAAAACGACTTTTCCCCCAACCACTCTCAACTGCAGCTTGAGCAAGAGCCATAGATGGAGGAATTACATCGATTTTTTTCATATAAGAACTTAAATCATAAAGTTTTTTAACTCTATATTTTTCTTTTATATTAATTAATCTTAAAAACTCAGACGATTGAGGATTAATATTTAGTAAACTAGAGTTTAAATACTTTTTTATAAAGCTTCTTTCTTCTAAGATTTTTTCATTTTCATTTTTGTTAAGTTTATAAATATATTCAAAAAAATAAGCTTTAGCTTTTTCTTTATTTTTAATCTCAAAATACTCTTTAGGCATACCTTTTGCAAAAATAGTTGAGCAAAAAAGTAAGCTAAAAGCTAAGATTTTAATTAAATTCATTCTTTATACTTGTTGTAAAAACTTTTTTTACAGCACCTTTAAAGTAAATTGTATTATTAACTAATGACAAAGTTAATTCTTCATTACTTTTAGGATAAACGAAGGTTTTATCTTTTACTAAACTTAAGTTATTTGCTCTTAAAAAACAAGCTGCCATTCCAGTTCCACAAGCTTGTGTTTCACCTTCAACACCTCTCTCATAAGTTCTAACTTTTATAATTCCATCTTCAATTTTTGCAAAATTCACATTTGCATTATGTTCATATCTCATTTTTGCACATAAATCATGATTATAAGAGTTTAAATCTTCAACAATAGTTACAAGATGTGGAACGCCTGTATCTACTAAATACCATGTAAAACCATCTTGCTCAAACTCTTCTTTTATTACAATTGGAGCTGTTAATTGCGTTTGTACAATATTTTCTTCAACAATTGATTCTATTAATCCAGCCCCTGTTAGAAATTTCATTGAAGAAGGTGCTAAATCATTTGTATATGCATAATGCGCACAAGCTCTAGTACCATTTCCACACATTGATGCAGCACTTCCATCACTATTATAAAACAACCATTCAAAATGGGCTTCTTCATTTGGAACTAAAACAATTAGTCCATCAGCACCAATTCCTTCTGTTCTATTACAAAGTTTTATTGCTTCTTGTGAGTAATCTTTTTTTACAAATGTGTGGAAAATTACAAAGTCGTTTCCACTTGCTGAATATTTTTCGTATGTCATATAATCTTTCCTAAAATTCTTTTAACTTCTGTTTCTAAATGTGTTAAATCTTTTGAATTATCAATTATAAAATCAGCTAATTCTTTCTTTTCTTCAATATCCATTTGATTTGATATTTTTAGCTTTGCTTGTGTTTCATCTATATTATCACGTTTCATTAATCTTTGAACTTGTATGTCTTTTGGTGTATACACAAGTAAAGATTTAGGAATTGGATAATGCATTTTTTCATAAAATAAAGGAATATCAATAAAATATGTTTTATTATATTTTTCTAATATTTTTGATTGCCTTACAATTTCCTCTTCAATTAGTGGATGAAGCAATGCTTCTAGTTTTAATTTATTTTCTTCATTAGAAAATATAATTTTACCTAACTCTTTTCTAATTACTTTCCCATCTTCAACATATTTTTCGCCAAACATTGAAGATATTTCATTAGAGTTTTCATCTAATAATCTATGTGCAATTTTATCTGCATCAATTATTTCTAATCCACTATCTTTAAATAGATTACAAACTGTACTTTTTCCTGTTGAAATTCCACCTGTTAAGGCGATTGCATTTTTAAATAAATTATTGCTCATAAGAACAATTCTACAATAATAATTATTTATTTAAATTGAAGGAAGTGTTTAACTTTTAGGGCATTAATTTTTATAAACATTTAGATATAATACAAAAATATTAAAAATCAATCAAAGATTAAAGACAAGTAATTAAAAAAAGGTGAAGAATGAGCACAGTAAGTTATAAAGATGCAGGCGTTGATATCGATGCAGGAAACCAGTTTGTAGAAAATATTAAACCACATGTAAAATCAACTATGATTCCAGGTGTTTTAGGTGGTATTGGTTCTTTTGCTGGTGCTTTTGAACTACCAGAAGGTTATAAAAAACCTGTTATTTTATCAGGAACTGATGGAGTAGGTACTAAATTAAAATTAGCAATTGATGCTAAACAATTTGATACAGTTGGAATTGATTTAGTTGCAATGTGTACAAATGATTTATTATGTAATTTTGGTGAGCCATTATTTTTCTTAGATTATTATGCAACTGCAAAACTTGATGTTGATGAAGCAACTGATGTTGTAAAAGGTATTGCTGAGGGTTGTATAAGATCTGAGTGTGCTTTAGTTGGTGGTGAAACTGCTGAAATGCCTGGTATGTATAAAGAGGGTGATTTTGATTTAGCTGGTTTTTGTGTTGGAATTGCAGAAAAAGATGAATTAAATAGAATCGAAAGAATTGCTGCTGGTGATACTTTAATAGCATTACCATCTTCAGGTGTTCACTCAAATGGATTCTCACTTGTAAGAAAGCTATTATTAGACAAATTAGGTATGAGCTTAGATGATGATTTCCAAGGGAAGCCTTTAAAAGACGTATTATTAGAACCAACTAGAATTTATGTAAAAGAATTCAAAGCTAATAAAGAAAATATCAATGCTTTAGCACATATCACAGGTGGTGGAATTACTGAAAACTTACCACGAGTTTTACCAGAACATTTAAAAGCAGTAGTAAAAAGAGATTCAATTAAAGTTTTACCTATTTTTGAATTTATGGGCGAGCATGTAGAACTAGAAGAAATGTACAGAACATTCAATATGGGTGTTGGTATGGTTCTTGTAGTTAATCCTGCAAATGTAGATGCAGTTCTTGCAAACACTGATGGTTATGTTATTGGTGAAATTGCACAGGGTGAAAAAGGTGTTGAATTTATCTAATATATATTTAGTAGCTTCTTTTAAGTATTTAAAAAAAGGTTTTAGTTTTTACTAAAGCCTTTTTTTATGCTTGTGGCATTTGAATAAATAAGAAATGAGATAAGCTTGTAGCTTCAATTTTAAGAATATCTTCTTTTGTAATTTCCATTGCATCACCATGGTCTAATTTAATTCCCTCAATTAAAGATGAACCT
This sequence comes from uncultured Campylobacterales bacterium, assembly GCA_938084175.1. Classification (GTDB taxonomy): domain Bacteria; phylum Campylobacterota; class Campylobacteria; order Campylobacterales; family Arcobacteraceae; genus Poseidonibacter. The sequence goes on along the minus strand of CALKDR010000060.1, from coordinate 1,460 downwards.
TCTATTTGAACAAAATATATTTGAGTATTTTCTTTTATTTTTAAATCTATAATATTCTCTTTATTTAGTTTGCAAACATAGATATCAACATCTTGATAAATCTTTACTTTTGCATTACCTTTTTGCGAAGAAACAATATTTAAAAGTTTATTTTCTTTTTGCTCTTCTTTAAATTTATGTGACCCATAAAGTTTAGGCAAGTTTTGTTTAGGAGGAATTATCCACATTTGTAAAAGTCTTAAATCTTCACTCGAATTATTATGTTCACTATGAAAAATACCTTCTCCTGCACTTAAATATTGAACTTGACCAGCACTTAAAGTCTCAGAATTTCCCATTGAGTCTTTATGTGTTATTTCACCTTTTACAACATAAGAAATAATTTCCATATTAGAATGTGGATGAGTATCAAAGCCAGACTTAGCATGAATAATGTCATCATTTAAAACTCTTAATACTCCAAAGTTAATATTATCAGGGTTTCTGTATTCAGCAAATGAGAAATGAAACCTACTTTCTAACCAACCAAGATTAGAATTTCCCATATTTTCTTTTGGCAATTTTTTTAGCATTTTAATTCCTTCTAATTCTATACTTAATTTTACTTTTACCAACTATAATACCACTTGCTTCAAGTGCTTTATTCCAGTTTAATCCAAAATCTTTTCTATTAATTTTCCTGTTAATTCTAATCCAACTCTTGTATTTCCCCATGGATCTTTAATACTTCCATTTAGTAGTAAAAAGAGTCTAGAGAGCTTATAAATTAGGGTTTTATAAATTACAAAATTTAAGAAGCTCTTTTTGTCATAGACATAAAAATAGCAGCTATTATTAAAAATGAGCCTGTTATTCTGTTTTGAATTTTCATAGCTTTTGCATCTTTTATTAAAAATTTTAACTTTGAAGCCATTGAAGAATATCCCGTCATTACAATAACATCAATTACTACTAATGTAAGACAAATTATTCCAAATTGTAACCACAAGGATTCATTTGGATTTAAAAACTGAGGTATGAATGCTACTAAAAAAACTGTGGCTTTAGGGTTTGTAACATTTATAAGTGTTGCACTTAAAAAAGCTTTTTTTGCACTATATTCTGTTATTTGCTCTCCATCTTCACTTAGTTCCACTTTTTCAAATATTTTTGATAATCCCATATATACTAAATATAAAACACCAATCCATTTAATTATTGTAAATACTAAAACAGACTTTGCAATAATAGCGCCCAAACCAATTACAACAACAAAAGTTTGAATCAAAAGTCCAGCTTGTAAACCAAAAATAGCTGCGTAAGATTTTTTAAGACCATATTTTATTCCATAGTTCATAGAAACAACAGCACCCGCACCTGGTGAAACTGAAATAGCAATAGTCGCAAGTAGAAGTGTTAACCAAACATTTAGTTCCATATTGTTTCCTTACTTTATATATATTTGTAATTATAACACATAA
>CALKDR010000059.1 GCA_938084175.1 uncultured Campylobacterales bacterium | reverse complement strand
ACTAATGCAGTAGCTCCACCACATAATACAGCTTGCTCTCCGAATAAATCAGTTTCAGTTTCATCTTTGAAAGTTGTTTCAATAATTGCAGTTCTTCCACCACCAATTGCTGAAGCATAAGATAATGCTAATTCTTTAGTAGTTCCAGATGCATCTTGGTGAATTGCAATTAAATCAGGAATTCCCCCACCTTTAACAAATTCAGATCTTACAGTATGACCTGGAGCTTTAGGAGCAACCATCATTACATTGATATTTGCAGCTGGTGCAATTCTTCCATAATGGATATTGAAACCATGTCCAAATGCTACAGTAGCACCGTCTTTTAAGTTTGCTTCGATTTCATTTGCATAAATATCAGCTTGGTTCTCATCTGGTAATAAAATCATTACGATATCAGAAACAGCAGTTGCTTCAGCAACAGTTTTAACTTCAAAACCTTTAGCTTCAGCTTTAGCCCATGAAGCTCCATTTTTTCTTAATCCAACAACAACTTCAACTCCAGAATCTCTTAAGTTTTCTGCGTGTGCGTGACCTTGTGATCCAAACCCAATCATTGCTACTTTTTTTGATTTAACTAAATCAATATTACAATCTTTGTCATAGTATACGTCTAATGCCATTATTATGTCCCTCTTAGTAAAATTTTAGAGATTATACCCAAAAAAAGCTAAATACTTAGTATTCAAACATAAAAAATAGTAATACTTAACATATTTTAGATAGGATTACATCATATATAAAGAAGGAATTAACTTGTTAAAAGAGCTTTTTACAAAGATACAAAGTGATGAAAACACATATAACAAAAGTGAATTAATACAAATAGAAAAGTTTGTTAAAAAAGGTATTGTTACTAAATTAGATAATGATACTTATGAGCTGAACTCAAAATACAAAATAGCCATTGTAAATGTTGGTAAAAATTTAGTAATACTTGAAGATTTAATAAGTGAACATAAAAATATAAAAATAGAGTTCGACCAATTAAATGGCGCATATAACGGAGACTTAGTATTAGCAAAAAGAGTTTTTAATCCAAGGTCAAGAGTTAAAGCAAATATCATTGAAGTTTTAGATGGAAAGAAAAATGACATATTAGTTTACATAAAAGATAAATCTTTTTATACTGTAAAAGAAAATATCAAATTAGAAAACAAAGGTGCTTCTTCATATGAGGAGGGTGAAGTTTTATTAGTTGATAATAAATCAATTGAATTAATAAAAAGTCTTGGTAATATTGAAGACCCTAAAATTGATGAGTTAATATCACTACATCTTTATAATGAAGTAATAAGAACTCAAAAACCTTTAGAAGTAGATGCAAAAATGAATGATGAAAATCAAAGAGTTGATTTAACACATTTACCTTTTTGTACAATTGATCCAAATTCTGCAAAAGATCATGATGATGCAATTTATTATGACAAAGATGAAGAAACTTTATATGTAGCAATTGCAGATGTTTCATACTTTGTAAAAGAAGGAAGTGCTTTGGATAAGTTAGCGTTTTTAAAATCTACTTCTATTTATTTACCAGGAAAAGTTTTACCAATGCTTCCAAATGAACTAAGTGAAGAGATGTGTTCACTGAAAGAAGGAGTAAATAGATACTCTTATGTTTTTAAAATTCAATTAGATTTGAAAAACAAATGTGCAAAAAAATCTCAACTTTTTGAAGCTGTAATTAATTCACATAGAAAATATTCTTACGGTAGAATTGATAGAGTAATAGATGGAAAATTAGATCAATATGGTGACATAGATAAAACAATATTTGATTATCTTCTTCCTTTATATGAAATTACAAAAAGTTTTAGAGCTAAAAGATTAGAAAAAGGTTATGATTTTAGAACTACAGAATTACGTCAAAAACTTAAAAAATTTAAAGTTGTAGCAGTTGAGAGCGAAAATTCAACTGCATCACACCAGTTAATTGAAGAATGTATGCTTTTAGCAAATATTGAAGCTAGTAAAAAAGTTAATAATGTAGGAATATATAGAATTCATGAAGAGCCATCTTTAAAAGCAATTTCTAGATTAGTTGATGATGTGAATATTTTAGGTGTAAAAGTCAAAGTACAAAATGATGTGCATGCTACAATTACACATATTCAAGAAAGAGCAAAAGCTTCGATGATGAGTGAAGAAATTGATGAATTAATTATTCAATCACAAACTCAAGCAAAATATTCTTCAAAAAATTTAGGTCACTTTGGTTTAGGCTTTTCTTCATATTCACACTTTACCTCTCCAATTAGAAGATATTCAGATTTAGTTTTGCATAGAATATTAAAATCAAAGAAAACGCCTGCGAACATTGATGAAATTTGTGATCACATATCTTTAAATGAAAGAAAAGTAGCTCAACTAGTTTGGGATTACGAAGATAGAAAATATGCACGTTGGGCAAATGATAATATTGGATCTGAAATAAAAGTAAAAATAGTAGATACAGATAGAAATAGGGCAGTTTCATACGATAGTATCAAAGGATTAAAAGTGACAATTGATAATATGAAAGGTCAGAAGTTATTCACAAAGTTAAGAGTCAAAATCAAAGAAGTTGATATTATTACAAAACAAGTGATTTGTTCTGTTAAATACTAAAAAAAGCTAACAATGTAAATTGTTAGCTTTTTTAAATTAAGTAAAGAGATTTGTTATTAAATTATTAACAAGAAGTTTGAAGTCTTGTGTCTGTGTCTTCTTCTGGATAGAATGAAGCTAAAGTACAATGACTAATTGAATCAATAATTAAGTTTTTTATATCTTCAAATCTTAAAAGTGCTAGTTTAATTTTATACATTAATATACTTATATTTATAGATGAATAATATTAAAAGATAACTTAGGATAAGATATATCCTATGTATAAAAACGAATTCGATAATCATTTAAGACAAAATAAAAAATTTAACGCATATATGTTTTATGGACAATCAACTTTTTTAGTTGAGCACTATACTTCAATTGTTGCTAACTCGCTTGGTTCTAAAGATGAGATTGAAAAATTGTATTTTGACGAATATGATTTTAAATATGCAAAAGATAAGCTATTGCAATCTTCACTATTTTCATCTAATAATATTTTATTAATTAAATGTGAAAAAAAGATTCCCAAAAAAGAACTTGATATTTTAATATCAGCTTGTAACACAAATCAGGATAGTACGGTTATCTTTTCATGTATAGGGGATACTGATTTTAGAACAATGGAAAAAAGCTTTACTAGTAAAACTAACTCAGTAGTAGTTAGAATGTTTGCACCAAATGATAATGAAGCAGTGAGACTTATTGAAAATGAAGCAAAGATCTTAGGTATAAATTATGAATTGTCTGCCTTAAACCATCTTTACTTTATGCATAAAAATGATTTATCTTTATGTATAAATGACTTATCAAAATTAGCAATACTAAATGAAAATATTACTTCTAATATTGTTAATACTCATTGCTTTGGAATTGGAATTATATCTTTTGAAGATTTTTTACATAATTTGTTAAGCGGAAAAGATATTAGTAGTGATTTAACATTATTATTAGAAGAAGGTGTTAATGAAGTATTTTTGATTAATCAAATTAGTTCTTTTGTTCAACAACTTTTTATGATTTCATCTTATGCAAGAGCAATAGGTGCACCAAATCCAAAAGATATATTAGGATTTGTTCCTCCTAAAAATATTTGGGAGAAGAAATCAAAACTTGCAATAAATATAAAACCAGAAAAATTCCAAGAGATGCTAGAATTTTTACTAAATATTGAATTAGAATTAAAAAGTTCAAAAATTGATAACTCTAATTTGTATTTACAAGCAAGCCTAAGAAAGTTTACAGTTTTATTTGGATAAAATCCATGACTTTATAAAAAAAGTACCCTTGCTGATATTAGTGAAAACTAAAAATACCGGCATAATCTATAAGGAGAAAATTAGATGTCTAAATTAAAACATTACGAAACAATGTTTATTGTTAAACCTACGTTAACTGAAGAAGAAACTGTAGCAAATATTGATGCTGTTAAAGCAACAATTGAAAAGAATGGTGGAGAAATCGTTGCTTGCGACGATATGGGTTCTCAGCAATTAGCTTACGAAATTGAAAAAAACAAAAGAGGTTACTACTTCTTAGCATTTTTCAAAGGTGAACCAGCTGGTATCGCAGAAATCGAAAGAAATTACAGAATCAATGAAAACATCATGAGATTCATTTTCATTAAATATGAAAATAAAAAAGAAATCGCTGCTTGGACTAAAATGAGTGACGCTGCGGCTGCAAAAACTGCTGCTAAAGCTGCTAAGTAAATTAAACTAAGGACTTAAGTATGTATAATAAAGTAATTATGGTAGGAAACCTAACAAGAGATATTGAATTAAGATATTTACCATCTGGTGCTGCAATTGCAAAATCTGCTATTGCAACATCTTTTAAGTATAAATCTGCGGCTGGAGAACAAAAAGATGAAGTTTGTTTTTTAGATTTTAATATGTTTGGAAGATCTGCTGAAGTTGCTAATCAATACTTACGAAAAGGTTCGAAAGTTTTATTAGAAGGTAGACTTGTATTTGAACAATGGACAGCTCAAGATGGAACTAACAGAAATAGACACTCTCTAAGAGTTGAAACTATGAAAATGTTAGATTCAAAGAGTGATTCAATGAATAATAATGCTGGGGACAACCAAGGTTATAATCCGCAAGGATCGTATAATCAACCAGCAGAAAATCAATACAATAAAACTTCTAATGCTCAAAGTGCACAGAACAACTATGGTGGTAATAATCAGGCGTCAAGTATGCCTGAACAAAAAATACCTGAAATAGATATCGACGAAGACGAGATCCCGTTTTAGAAATTAAAGGAAAACGACATGGCTGAAAGAAGAAAGTACGGAAAAAAATATTGTAAATATACTGAAATGAAAGTTGATTTCATTGATTATAAGAATTCTGATTTATTAAAGATTTCTATGAGTGAAAGAGGTAAAATTATGCCTAGAAGACTTACAGGAAACTCTAAGAATTCTCAAGAAATGGTAGAAAAAGCAATCAAAAGAGCTAGACATATGGCACTAGTTCCATACATTGTTAACACTAAAAATGTTACTGATGCGGCTTTTGCTAGATAATCTCTAGAAAAAGTTAATAAAAAAGGGAAGAAGCATTTGCTTCTTCCCTTTTTTTATGTTCAAATATAAAAATGTTTCTTAAACTTTTTCCCAAACTACACCTGAAGGCGTATCCATAAGTGATATTCCAAGTGCAGATATTTCATCTCTTACTTTATCAGCAGCATCAAAATCTTTTGCTTTTTTAGCTTCACTTCTTTTTTCTATTAATTCTTCAATTTTATTTTTTTCTTCATTACTTATTCCAAATTGAAAATATGAATAAGCATCGCTATTTCCTATTCCTAAAATATCAGAAATAAACTCTATATTTGAAACAAGTTCTTTCTTTAATACCTTATCTTTAGCATTTGCATCAAGTTTATCATTTGCATTTGCAATCATTTCATCAATAAATGATATTGCTTTTGAAGTATTAATATCATCATTTAAAGCATCAACCATTTTTGCTTTAAACTCACTATTAACCTGGCTTGATGCTCCCGCATAAACTCTTTTTTTTACTCTATAAAGTTTGTCAAGTCTTTTTTTAGATGAAAGTAAATCTTCTTCATTAAAGTTAAAATCTGTTCTATAATGCGCTGTTAATAAATAAAATCTAATAACTTCACCGCTATAAGATTTAAGTACATCTTTTAAGAAAAATGAGTTACCAAGTGATTTACTCATTTTTTCTCCATCAATATTTACAAAACCATTGTGCATCCAATATTTTGCAATTTCTTGATTTGAAGAACATCTTGTTTGCGCTGCTTCATTTTCATGATGTGGAAATAATAAATCTGCTCCGCCACCGTGAATATCAATTTGGTAAGGTGAATCATGATAAGCCAAATGCTTTTCAATCATAGCAGAACATTCAATATGCCAACCAGGTCGACCATTTCCAAAATTAGCTTCAAAAACTACATCTTCATCTTTAGCAAATTTCCATAAAGCAAAATCAGATGAGTTTCTTTTTTCAGTATTAATTTCAACTCTTGCTTGCGAATTTTCATCACTAGCACGATGTGAAATAGAACCATATGTAGAATCTTTTGATGTATCAAAATAAACACCATTTGAAATCACATAAGCGATGTCTTTAGAAATTAGCTTGTTGATCATCTCTTTCATAACTTCTAGGTTTTGTGTAGCTTTTGGTTCAATTGTATTATCTAATACATTTAAAGCTTTCATATCATCTTTGTAAGCTTTGATATATTCACTTGTAATATCTTCTAAAGTTCTTGATGTTTCATACATTTTTTTTATGATTTTATCATCAATATCAGTAAAGTTTTTAGTCATTCTTACTTCATAGTTGTTTACTTTTAGAACTCTATGAAGTAAGTCAAAGGCAATAGCTGATCTTGCATGACCTAGGTGTGAGTCATCATAAACTGTTGGACCACACACATAAATTTTTGCTTTGTTTTCTTCTATTGCTTCAAATAAAACTTTTTGTTTTTTTACCGAATCATAAATATATATTTTATTCATTTTATTTAAATAACGCTTCTAATGATGATGTATCAGTTGTTTTCTCTTCATTTCTTTTGTTATTACCTTCATTAGTAGGAGTTGAACCTTCAATTTCAACTAATTCAATTTCGTATTTAGTAAGCATAGATGCAAGTCTTATATTTAAACCTGCTTTTCCAATTGCTTTTGATTTTTGATCACTTGGAATTGTAACAACTGCTTTACCTTTTTCATTGAATTCAGGGGCTTTTTCAATTTTAACAGATGAAATAATAGCAGGTGAAAGTGCACGAGATATAAACATTTCAGGAATACTTGAATATTCAACACAATCGATATTTTCTCCACTTAATTGGAAAGATACTGCAGAAATTCTAATACCTTTAACACCAACAACAGAACCAATTGGGTCAATTTGTGGGTCAATACTTGTTAAAGCAATTTTAGCTCTAGATCCAGGAATTCTAGCACTAGCTTCAATTGAAATTTTTTCATCTTTAAGTTCAGGAACTTCTAGTGCTAATAAACACTCTAAAAATTTAGGAGAAGTTCTTGAAATATCAATTAATAAACCATTTGTTTTATCAATATTAACGCCTCTTACTACTGCTTTTACAGTATCTCCTACTTTAAATGTTTCACCTTTAATTCTACTTTTTCTTTGAAGCATACCTTTTACTTCACCAATTTCAATGTAAGTGTTTTCTGACCTGTCAACTCTTGTTACAACACCTGATACAATTTTTCCAATTTTATCTTTATATTTTCCAACTAGATTTTCTTCAATAAATCTTTGTATTCTATATTCAAAATTACTATGTAAAATAGTTGCTGCATTTCTTCCCATGTTTTCAAATTCTAAGTCATAATCAATAAAATCACCGATTTCTAAATCTTCATCAATCTCTTTTGCTTCATCTAAATCTATAAAGTTTTCTGCATTAATTTCATTTCCATATTCGTCTTCAACTTCACCAGTTAGTTTTTCATCTCCAACTGCAAGAACTTCGATTTTTTGTGATAATTGTAATCTTTTGTTTTCTCTATCTATATTTGCATCGAATCTTAATGTTTCATCTACCATTTTCTCTGCTGTTTTAACTAATGCTTCTTTTAATGCATTTTCAACATCGTTAATTTGTAGACCCTTCTCATATGCAATTGAATCTAAAATATCTATAATTTTGTCCATTAATAACCCTCTAATATCTTTTTATTTGTTGACATTGAAATGTAATGTTTTGAAATCAATGTAATGTAGATAGATATTATATCTAAATCTCCTTTTATGAAAATAAAAGTAATTTTAAGCTAGAATATTTAGCTAATTAAAACAAAAGGTTTAATATATGGAATTATTAATTGCAAGAGAAGAATTGACTCAAAAACCAAAAAAAATGGAACTAGAAAAAGTTAAAGAAGTTTTAAATAAAGGTTCTAATGCTGAATTATTATATTTTGATAGAGATAATTCTCACAAAGATATGATGGCGCTTGTTGATGCATTAGAAAAAGATGATTATAATGTTTATTTCAGAGAAGTAAAATATGGATTAGCTGATGATGAATATATGTATGAGGTTCATGCACTTTAATAAGTGATAAAAGCTATGAGTTTAAACAAAAAATTATTTATTCAAACACTTGGTTGTCAAATGAATGACACTGATAGTCAACACATTGCTGCTGAGTTAGAAAAGCATAAAAACTATTCTCAAACTGATAAAATGGAAGATGCCGATTTAATTATCATTAATACATGTTCAGTAAGAGAAAAACCTGTTCAGAAGTTATTCTCTGAAATTGGTCAGTTTAATAAAAAGAAAAAAGATGGAGCAAAAATAGGTGTTTGTGGTTGTACTGCATCACACTTAGGTAGAGATATTATCAAAAGAGCTCCATATGTTGATTTTGTTGTAGGCGCAAGAAATATATCTAAAATTAAAGATGTTGTTGACGTAAAAGGTTCTGTTGAAATCAGCATTGACCATGATGAATCAACATACGAATTCGCTACTGCAAAAACTAATAAATATAGAGCAAGTGTAAATATTTCTATTGGTTGTGATAAGAAATGTACTTACTGTATTGTTCCAAGTACTCGTGGTGAAGAAATATCTATACCTACTGAAATGATTGTTGACCAAGTTCAAAAATCAGTTGATATGGGTGCTGTTGAAGTTATGCTTTTAGGACAAAATGTTAACTCTTACGGAAGAAGATTTTCTGATGGAAGGGAAAAATCAACTTTTACAAAGCTTTTACAAGAAGTTTCAAAAATTGAGAAACTAGAGAGAATTAGATTTACATCTCCTCATCCTTTACATATGGATGATGATTTTATTGAAGAATTTGCAAGAAATAAAAAAATATCTAGATGTATTCATATGCCTTTACAAAGTGGTTCAACTGCAATATTAAAAGCAATGAAACGTGGATATACAAAAGAGTGGTTTATAAACAGAGCTACTAAATTAAGATCTTTAGTTCCTGATTTAAGAATTACAACTGATATTATTGTTGCATTTCCAGGTGAAAGTGATGAAGATTACGAAGATACTATAGATGTTGTAAAACAAATTAAATTTGACCAAATTTTTAACTTCAAATATTCTCCAAGACCTGGAACTGAAGCACTTAATATGAAAGATGTTGAAGTTCCTGATGAAATTGGAAGTAAAAGATTAATTGATTTAATTGAATTACACAAAAGAAATTTAGAAGCAATTATGCCTACATATGTAGGACAAACTTTAAACGTTTTAGTTGAAAGTTTAAAACCTAATGGTGAGGTTTGTGGCTTTACAGATAATTATTTACAAGTATTTGCAAAAGGAAGTGATGAACTTCTTGGAAAATTTATTAATGTAAAAATTATATCAAATACTAGAACATCATTAAAAGGTGAAATTGTAGAGTAATGAAAAAATATTTTAAATTAAATATTTTACCTTATATATTATACTTTCTAGTAAAGTTTATCTACTCTACAAACAAAAAAGTTTTTCATCACTCTAAAGTAAATAGTGATGAAGCTTTTATATTTGTGGCATGGCATGGCGATTTATTAGCCCAGCCTACAAACTATTTTAAATTCAGACCAAATGGAAATGTTAAAGCAATGATTAGCCATAATAAAGATGGTGAGATTATTGCAAAAATATATGCTCTTTTAGGAACAGGTTTAATTAGAGGTTCTTCTTCTAAAGGTGCTGCTAAAGCTTTAATTAGTACAATCAAAGAGATTAGAAATGGTTGCGATGTTGCACTTACACCTGATGGTCCAAGAGGTCCAAGATACAGTGTTGCAGATGGTGTTATAGCAATTGCACAAAAAAGTAATGCTAAAATCATTGTATTAAATTCTAAAGCATCTTCATATTGGCAGTTTAAATCTTGGGATAAATTTGTATTACCAAAGCCTTTTGGTACAATAGACTTTTATTTATCACAGCCTTATAGTATTGAAGGTTTAGAGTTTGAAGAAGCAAAAGAATTTATCAAAGATAAAATGATGATTAATGCAATCGCTTAAAAAGTTTAAATAGGAAGTATATGTTTAGTAAAAAATCTTTATATATTAATGCTATTAAATATGATACACAATTAAAACTAGATTATAAAAAGTTAAATAACGAGCAAATTATTGAAACTAATAATTCTGTTTTTTTAGTTGATGATGATATTCTTTCGCATGATATTGCACATAAATTAAATGCTTTACAAAAAGAAACTGCAAGTACTTATATTTCTACACTTTTAATAAGTGATACAACAAAATTAGTTCCAAAATCCTTATCGTCTAAATTAAAAGGTTGTGAAATCTCAGAATTAAATGCTGATTATGATATTGCAGTTTTAAAAACAACTCTATTTGAAACTAAAAACTATTTTGAAAAAACTGGTATTGATTATATATATTCTGCTTTTCATATTTTAAACTTACACTTAGAACAAAATATTTGTAAAAATCAATTATTGATATTTTTATTTAATAACAAAGCATTTATAATGATTCTAGGAAATGATGCATCAATTGTTTTTAATAAAACTGTTGATTTACCAAACTTTGAATCAATTAAAAAAACACATTTTTATGATGATGATATTACTGGTCAAAAGCTTTTTGATGAAATTTATTATTTAGAATTAAGTGAGATAATTTATAATACTCTTAATAAATTTTATGAAGAATTTAAAGATGTATTTGTTGAGAAGATTGTAATTTTATATGCTGTAAAACAATTATCTAATGAACAAATTGAGCAATTAAGTGAAGAATTAATCTTAACAATTGATTATCATCCAATAAATATTGATGAAGAGATTTTTGAACTAACAAAAGATAAGCATTTTAAAAAGAGTTTTATAAAACCTAGGAAAAAAACTAAGAAAACAAACTTTAACAATATATTTATATTTCTATTTTTTGCCTTAACTTTTTTTGCTATTTACCAAGCATTTATAAATATAAATGAAAAAAAAGAAGAAGTAGTTATAGTTGATAAAACATTAATTAAATTGCCAGATCATGTTAATTTAAATGATAAAATTGAGAAAAGGATAAAATCTGTTTTTTCAAAAATACCTTATGATATTGTTTTAAAAGACTTAAAACTAAATGCAAATAGTTTAGAAATTAATGCAACATTACTAAATTATGATACCTTTATAAAGTCACTTCAACCTGCTTTAAAAAATATCTATAATCAAATTGATATAAAAATAGAAGATGAAAATAAAGATAAAAAAAATATGCTTGATGCAAAAATCATTGCTTCAAATGCTTTAAAATTAGATGATGTTATTTATAAAACATATACTGATAAATATATTACAGATGAATTTATGCCAATTTCTAGAGTAAGTGACCAGTTAAAAATTTTATTCCCAGAAAATACAATTATTAAGTTTAACTCTAGTAAAAATGAAGATGTAACTAAGTTTTATTATTCTATTAATATGCTAGTAAAAAGTCCAAATGATTTATTTAATCTTATTGAAATGTTAAATAATGAATTATATTCTATAAATATTATGTATCCAATTTCTATGATAAAGAATTTAAATGATTTAGAAATAGAGTTTAAATTGGTATTTAATCAACCTAAATAGTACATTTAAATATAAACTAAAAACTTTTACCAAGTTTTTAGTTCATTATAAACAGAGTCTCTCTCTACTGGAATAAATCCAGTATTTCTAATTAAATCAACAAACTCTTTTAAAGCAACACCTTTAGCACTTGTTGCTCCTGCTGCACTTTGAATAGATTCTTTTTCAATAGTTCCATCAACATCGTTTGAGCCAAACTCTTGTGCTATAAGAGCTAATTTAACAGTTGAAGTTGCCCAATAAGCTTTTATATTAGGAATATTATCTAAAACAATTCTTGCAATTGCATATGTTTTTAAAATCTCAACTCCTGTTAATGGTGCTTCAATTTTTAGATAATTGTTTTCAGTTTGATAAACAAGTGGAATAAAAGCATTAAATCCATTTGTTTCATCTTGTAAATTTCTTAATCTAATCATATGATCAATTCTATTGTCTCTACTTTCTACATGTCCAAAAAGCATTGTTGCATTACTTTGTTTTCCTGCTTTGTGCCATGTTTTATGAATTTGTATCCATTGATCAGATGTAACTTTTCCGCCACAGATTTTCTTTCTTACTTTTTCATCGAAAATTTCGGCTCCACCACCTGGCATTGAATCAATTCCATGATCAATCATCATGGCAATTAACTCATCATAAGAAAGATTATACTCAGTACTTAAGAAGTGAATCTCTGCTGCTGTTAATGCTTTTACATGAATAGAAGGAAAGTTTTCTTTGATTTTTTTAAATACATCCATATACCATTGTAATCCAGTTTTAGGATTATGTGCTGAAACAATATGAACTTCTTTAATATCATTTTTTAGTGAAGTTTTTACAACTTCTAAAATCTCTTCATGCGTCATTGTATATTGTAAAGGATTTTTTCTACTTGCACTATATGCACAAAACTGACAAACGTCTTTACAAATATTAGTTGGGTTTATATGTCTATTAATATTAAAATATGTTTTTTTACCGTGTTTTTCTTCTCTGATTCTATTTGCATATTTTGCAAGTATAAACAGATCTAAATCATAAAGTTTAATAGCATCTTTATAATTTAGTCTTTCATTATTTTCTAATTTTTCTATAATACTCATTTTATTTCCTATTTACAATCAAAATCTTTAGTATTTTTGTTGTATCTACCCATATGGATAAAACCAACACATGTTTTATTTAAGTTTTTATCAAAAAATCTAACTTTGTAGACTTTACTCTTGTATCTTGTCTCTTTATCTTCAACACTTAGTCTATTTATTACTTCAATTTTATTTATATTTTCATGACCTAAGGTTGCAAGTATCTCTGTCATTTTATCTTGCTTTAATGTTTTAAGAGTCATAAATACAGCTAGTCCTGCTAGTATTAAAACTATAATTATAACTATAGTTTTACGAGGTAATTTTCTTACTTCATTATTTCCCATTTGGATTCTCTGTTAATGGTATGAATGAACATTTTTCACCATCATATGATTCAAGTGTTCCATCTTCAATTCTATAATACCATCCATGGATTTGTAAGGTACCGTTTTTAATTTTCTTCTCTACATCAGGAAAAGTTAATAAGTTTTCCATTTGATGTACAACTGAAATTCTTTCAGTTGCTCTATAAAGTTTTTCTTTATCACTTTTATCTTGAATGGCTAAAAGCGTATATTCTTTTGCTTTTTTCCCAAGCTCTAGCCATTTTTTAACATGAATTAAATCAGGTGAATCACCAACATCTTTATATAAACTTTTACAAGCTCCACAATGTGAATGACCACAAATAATAATATGCTTAACACCTAAAATAGAAACAGCATACTCAATAGCAGCAGAACTACCATGATAATCTTCATCAGGACTATAAGGAGGTACAAAATTTCCTACATTTCTTAGAATAAACATATCTCCAGGTTTAGTATCTAACATTAAGTCTGGAGTAATTCTACTATCACTACAACCTACAAAAAGTATTTCTGGTTTTTGTCCATGCTGAACAAGATCTTTTATATTACCTTCAAATTTAGGAAAATTCACTTCTCTAAATTTTTTATTACCTTTTATTAAATCGTTAATTATCATTCTTGTTTCCCTGTTCTTATTGCTTTTACTTCAGTTTCTTTAAAATTTTGCATACGTTTATTAAATCATCTTCATTAATATCTATTTTTGCAATTAATCTTATAATTGCACTTTTAACAGTTGGTTGTCTAATTGCACCAACTAAATATGATTCTTTTTTTAAAATTGTTTGTATATCTTTAACTTTTTTATTATCCCCTATATCAATAGGTATAATTAAACTATTTGACTCAATATCTAATAGTTTATTTATAATAGTTAAATTTTTATTTATCTTTTCTTTTAAAGCTTTTTTATTTTCAATAATAAACTTTAAAGATTCCAATCCAAGTGCTATATCAAATAATGATGGTGCTGTTGAATAGATAATTGGTTTTGCTCTATTTACTAAAAAGTCTATAATTTCTTTTGATGCTAAAATATATGCTCCATATGAAGCATAGGCTTTTCCTAATGTTCCCATTTTTATATGGTATTTGTTTGGTGTAATTTTATGATGGTCAAAAAAACCTAATAAGTTATCACCAATTACTCCTGAACTATGTGCTTCATCTACAATTAGTAAGGCTTCATATTTTTGAGTAATATCAAAAAATTCAACAGGAGCTACATCTCCACCCATTGAATAAACACCTTCAATAGCAATTATATTTCTACCACTTCTTTTATTTTCTAGAATTTTATTTTCTAAATCATTATAATCGTTGTGATTAAATATAATTACTTGCTCAGGTTTTAAAAGTTTTGTAGCAAGTATTCCACTTGCATGATACTCCTCATCAATAAATAATGTATCATTTTTTCTACATAATGCTTCTATCATTGATATATTTGCAAGAAAGCCAGAACCAACTGTTACAGCAGCTTCAAAATTATTAACTTTACATAGTGTGTCTTCAAAGTCTTTATGAATTTGATTATAACCATTTACAAGCATTGATGCTTTTGGTGCTGTATATTGCTCTTGTAATACCCGCTCATAAGCTTTTTTAAAAATATCTTTGTTCGTAGATAATCCTAAATAGTCATTTGAAGCTAGGTCAATAATATTTTTATCAAAGATTTCACGAGTTCTAAAACGGTTTGATTTTTTAATAGATGATAGTTCTTTAGAATACAAAAAGTTCTCCATAAGTGTTTAAATATAGTACCTTATAATTACTAAATAAAACTTGAATATATAAAAAGTAATATGCTGCTAGACTAATGCTATTTTTTATAGTTATACTTTCTATACTAATTTTATTTACAAAACTCAACTGAAAAGATGAAAGTTTAATCACCATTATTCTTTCATCTTTATTCTCCTAATAGCAATATTTTCCAAGACTTTTAAAGCTTTATTATGTAAGATACCCAAATGATAAAAGATAGAAATAATAGAATTTTTAAAATTCCTCAATTACCTTATTTAGAATTAAAATATAGTACAAGCTTTTTTGAGTGTTCTCAAAAACATTATCATAATATGATATGTATTATGGCTTTAAAAAAAGGTAGTGCTAAATTTATAATTAATGAAAATGAAGTGATTCTAGAAAAGAACAGATTAATTGTAATTAATCCAAACGAGGTTCATTATTCTATTTCTGATGAAAAAAATAAAGATTATTATGTGATTTATTTAGACCGTGATTGGTATAAAGGATTACAAAAACAGATTTTTGATTCTGATGATATAATTGCCTTACCAAATATATTAGATGATTTAGATATTAATAAAGAGTATTTTAACTTATTTGACGTTTTACAAAATAGTGATGATGTAATAGAAAAAGAGTTAAAGGTATTTACTTTTTTTAAAGATATTTTTAATAACTATATTGATAACAAAGTTTTTCTAAAAATTGATGAAACAACAAAAATTGCAAAACAATTTAAAGAGTATATTGAAGAAAATATTTCTTCAAAACTAAGTTTAAGTTCTATTGCAAAAGAGTTAAAAGTAAGTCCTTATCATATTATTAGAATTTGTAATCAAGATTTTGGCTTATCTGCTAATGCTTATATTGTAAATAAAAGAGTTCATCGAGCTAAGAAATTAATTAGTGAAGGTATTGATATTTCACAAGCTGCAGTTGAAGTTGGTTTTTATGATCAAAGCCATTTAACAAATGTTTTTAAAAAAGTTTTTGCATTAACACCAAAAGCTTATCAAAATGATATAAAACAAAGTATAAAAAGGAAAATAAATGAATAGTTTAAATCTCTTAGATAAAAATAAAAACTTTAATATTTTACTAGCTGGAATTATAGGGCTTTTTATCGGAGTTGGAGTTGCAAGATTCTCTTATACATCATTACTTCCTTCAATGTTAGAAGATAATACTTTATCTTTAACATTCTCAGGAGTCTTAGCTTCTTTAAATTATGTAGGATACTTATCGGGTTCTATTTTTGCAATTTTTATAAAAGATATAAATACAAAAGTAAAGTATTTTCGTTTAGGAATCATTCTTTGTATTTTAACAACAATTATCATGGGTATTACTACAAATGATATTTTATGGTTAATAGGTCGTGTTATTGCAGGTTTTGGAGCAGCAATGGCTTTAGTTGTTGGTGCTGCTATTGTTATGATGAAACTTGATTTTACAGATAAGACAAAAGCAATGGGAATTTACTTTTCAGGAATTGGAGTTGCTTTAGCATCGTCTGATATTATAAGTAGATATGTTCTATCAATAGCTTCTTGGCAAACATCATGGATAGTTTTAACAATTGTAGGGGCACTTGTTGCTTTTTATCCTTTATATATTTTATCTTTTGATAAAGAAGTTAATTCTAGTAATGAAAAGCATCCAATAAACAAATCTTTATTCTCTCCTTTTGTAGTAATTTTAATAGCAGCATACTTTACAGAAGGTGTAGGTTTTGTAATTCAAGGAACTTTTCTTCCAACTATTTTAAAATCTATTCCAGGACTTGAAAGTGTTGCTGGATTATCATGGTTACTTGTTGGACTTGCTGGGATTCCTGCAGCTATTTTTTGGATGAAGTTAGCACACAAATATGGAAGTGTTAATATTATAATTATTGCTATGTCTATTCAAATTATTGGTATTTTAATTCCTACAATGACAACAAATATGTATTTTAATTTACTTTCTGGAGTTTTATATGGTGGGACATTTACAGGACTTGTTGCTTTATTTATGAATCTTGGTGGAAGACTTGCTGGAAAAAATCCTGTTATGTTAATGGGTGCATTAACTACTGCTTATGGTATAGGACAAGTGTCAGCACCACTTTATGCTGTTAGCTTAACAGATTGGACAGGAAATTATGATTATGCTTTATATGTAACAGCTGTGATTGTTTTTCTAGGTGTTATTATGCTTTTAGGAGCTAAAAAATTTAAAAGTTATGTTTCATAAAAATTTATAGTGTTATATTTTCAAGTAAATCTATACTTGAAGGCGTAACAATTATTGCATCTACACAATAAGCAACATTTAGTTTTTTAATTTGTAAATAATAAGAAAGACTTCTTTTGATTTTTGATAGTTTTGAAGCAGTTATATTATTAACTGCAACTTCATAGTCATTTGCAGATTTTACTTCAATAAAGTGATAGATATCATTCATACTTGCAATAATATCTATTTCACCAAGTTTTTTAGCATAAAAATTTTGTTCAATTATTTTATAACCTAAATCTTCTAAATAAGATATAGCTTTTTCTTCTGCTTCATCACCTTTTTGCTTACTCATAAAATTTTATTTTCAACCGCCGCCAACAAATTGCAGTAATTCAATTTTGTCATTATCTTTTGGAATAAATTCTTTCCATGTGTCTTTTTTTACTACTTCCATATTAACAGCTGCAGCCATTACTTTATCTTGAAGTTCTAAATTTATAATTATTTGTTCTATTGAAAGATTATCATCAAAGTTTTTATTTTCACCATTAATTATTAATTGCATTTAATACCTTCTTTTTATTATTCTTTTTCATACTCAATCATATATCCAAGACCTCTAATATTTGTAATAAAATCTTCGTTTAAAACTTTTTTTAATCTATTGATTTCTGCTCTTATAGTTGCATTATCTATATTATCGTCTTGCCATACAAACTCTCTAAACATGTCATAATTAACAGTTGCATTTTTATATCTTGCAAGAAGTTGGATTATTTGTATTTGTCTTTTTGTAAGAGTATGTGAAGTATTATTATACAAAAGAGTTAAAGTATTTGAGTTGAAACTATAACTTGATGATAGTTTTTTATTTTGTTTTGGCACAATTTGTGACTGTGATATTTTATTTATACGCAAAGTAAGCTCTTTTAAATGGAAAGGCTTTTTTAAATAATCATAACAACCAAGTTCAAAGGCTCTTGAAATTTCTTCAATATCAATGAGTGCAGATATAAATATTGTAGGAATAATTACATTTTTTCCATGTAATGTTTCAAGTACTTCAAATCCATTAATATCAGGTACATTAATATCTAAAATTAGTAGTTCAAACTCTTCTTCTTCCAAAATTCTAAGACAGTTTGTTCCATCACGTGCTGTTCTTACTGAATGATTTGTTGATTGTAAATATTGTGTAATTGCACGATTTAGCATTACATCGTCTTCTAATAGCAAAATTCTCATTTTGGCTCCATTTTAAATATATAATTAAATGATGTATAGTATTCATTTGATTGAATGTTTATACCAATGTTTTCTTCGTCACAAATTCTTTTTACCAAACTAAGTCCTAAACCAAAGCCTTCTTTTGTTAATTCTTCTCTATAATACTCTTTAAATACTTTTTCAGGATATTGAATATATTCAGAACAAGAAGAAACTGATAAAATATAATCATTTCTTTGCTTTTCTAAAGAAATATATATGTTTGAATTTTCTTGAGTGTATTTTATAGCATTTGTTAAGTTATTGTCAATAATTCTTTGCAGTTTTGTTTCATTAAAATTAAAAGTCAAGTTTTTAAATGAAGAATTAAAAACTATATTTGAACCAAGTTGATTAGCTGATAAATTAAAAAAATCAATTCTTGAACGAATATAATCAATAAATTCAATATCTCTTTTAGGATAGCTAATCTTATCTTTTTTTACTAAATAACTTAAATCATCATAGATATTAAATATATTTTTTAATGCAACTTCAATTGTTGATAAATACTCATTTTTGCCATATTGCATTTCATAAAGTTCAATATTACTCATAATAACTGATATTGGAGTATTTGTTTCATGTACTACATGTCTTAGGAATATTTTTTGAGATGTTAATAACATTTGTGAATTAAACTTTTCTATTTCTAAATGCTTTGATTGTTCATCATAATCTTTTGAAGATTGTTCTATTAAATGAGTAAAGGTTTGCATAGTTTTTGTATGATTTGAGGGCTCACATTTACTATTTTTATGTACTAGATTTAAATTCTTTACTTCTTGTTCTTTTGATTCACTTAATGAAATCATTGTAAAACATTGATTTAGTAGTTCTGTTTTATCTTTTGAGTGATAAAATTCACCATAAGAAAAGAAACCAGATGTGTTTGCAGTCTCTGAATACTCTTGGTTCTCTTTATTTATAAAATCACCTACATATCTTCTTCTTGCCATACATGAATAAATAAAAAAACTTTCACTATCTTTATAATCTTTATTATAATTAATTATTGGGTTTTTTAAAATCATTTCAGAATTTCCAAATCCAAATTTTATTTTTTCACCATTCTTTATATTCCCTGTAAATTGTAAACTTCCATCTTCAAAAACTTTCATAGCTGTTCTTGCTATATATGATTCATCTTTTTTTAGTAAGATTGGGAAAGTAATGGCATTTTGTAAAAAAGAACTTAATATTTCTTTACCCAGATATTTTTCAAAAAAATCTACAGTTCTCATATTATTAATCTCATAAACTCTATTATCTTGAGCTTTTGTAATAGTATGCTCTATACCTATAGATGAGCAGTTAAATCTAAAGTCATTATTTACTGATAATATATCTGAGTTTAAAGATATGCCAACTGCTGCGTTTGAAAAAAGTTTATTATTGCAAGAAACATAAGTATTTTTAAATTGTGCATTATCAGCAGCAATCGCTCCTGCTATTATAATATTAGGATTTATAGATTGAGCACCTTTTAGAAAAAACTCCGCATTTGTATTCATAGCATCTACAAATATGATTAGTGCTTGTGTATTTTTTGTAATTAACTTATTAGCTAGATTTGAACCTCTTTTGAAACTATCTTCTTCTACATCAAAAGCTTCTTTTATTAAAGTATTTTTAAATACTGATATTGAAATTATAATTGATTGTGTTAAAACTTTTTCTTCACAAATTTCTCCATCACTACTTGCTCCTATGCAAAAAGAGTTTGGTAAATATGAATTTAAAGAATCTATAGTTTCTTGGAACCTTTCTTCATTTTGACCACAAAAAACTTGAATAAGTACAGTTTCTTCATTTTTAAATAGATCAAAATTTATAATATCATTTATAGGTTCATTGTTTAAACTGTAGTTATATGTTTTCATGCGCGATTATATCATAAAGATATTTATTGTTTTCTCACATTAATAATTTTAAATCGATCACCCATACCAGTAGGTTCTAATAAAGTCTTTACTTTTTGAGTTTGCCTTAAATAAGTGGCTTCATCAACATTTGCTTTTAAAACTTCAAGTAATTCAATGATTCCAAAATCTACTAATGCTTTTAGTTGAGTAGAAAATATAATATTTTCTAAGTTGTTATTTTTAAAACAATCGATTAAGTGATTAAAATGAACATCATATGTAATATCAGAATCTTTAAAAAGTTTTTCTAAATCTAAATCTTCTTCAAATATTGGATAAACAGCATGTTTTTCATAAACTCTTGCAGAAAAATCATTTCTTGGATATCTATCTCCATAATCAAATGTTAAAAATTCAAAACTTTTTATATTTGTGCAAAGTGTATTAATAAACTCTTCATATTCTAAAGCAACTTCACCTTTTGTAATTTGATATTTTGAGCAATGCTTTATCAAACTTTCATCAAGGCAATCAATAAACTTTATTTTGTGATTTTTTACAAATGCTTGTTGTAGAATATTTTCTTTATTTGTATAAACCAATTCACATGAAAATGCATCAAATATTTCATTTGCTAGAACAAATGCATTATCAAGTTTTACTTCTTTTAAATCATTATAATGCTTTAACCTAATTATATCGCCAAATGATTCTTTTATATACTCTTTTTGTTTTTCTTGAAGGTTTGGAAATCTTTCAACTATTGAGAAATTTAAAGTATCAAGAAGTTCTGGTCTTAGGGTATAAATAAATTGAATCACATCCGCTAGTAAGTAGCCATGGTGTGCTCCAATTTCTAAGATAGTTGTATTTTTTGCTAAGAAACCATCATCAATGGTTTTTATAATTTTTTTAGCAATGGCACCGCCAAAAAATGATGAGGTAGAAACAGATGTATAAAAATCACCATCTTTTCCAATTTGTTTGTATGTAGCGTAGTAGCCATCTTTTGCATATAGCCATTGGCTAAAGTATTCACTAAATTTTATCATTGCTAATTGTATCGAAATTTGTTTTAGGGATATAAAGAAAAGGCTTATGTAAATAAAAAGATTTCTCTTTTTATTTACAAGTATCGATTACTGATTCTTGGTTTGGGTATAAATAAACTTCAACTCTTCTGTTTAAAGCCATATTTGTTGAGTTATTATTTGGAGCTACTGGCTTGTCAAAAGAACATCCTTTTGAAAAAATTTGATTAGCTACACCTGAGTTATAGATAATATTACCTACATTTGAAGCTCTTTGTTCTGATAATGTTTTATTATAATTATATGAACCACGACTATCTGTATGACCTGTTACTTGAACTAATGTATTTGGATACTTATCTAAAACGCTTGTTATTTTTGAAATCTTAGTACTAGCACTTGCAGTTGGATTTGCTGAAGAAGTTTCAAACATCATTGCATCTCTAAACATTATTTTTACATAATTATCTGTATTTGATACAATTAAATCTTGATTTGGATCTAAAACTGCATTTGGATTATTATTTACATTTGTATTTAAACTTTCAGCTACTTCTTTTGCTTGTTTATCCAAATTATAACCAATAGCTCCACCAATAGCAGCACCTGCAACTGCACCAATAACTTTATTTCTACTTTTACTTCCACCACCTATATTATTACCAAGTGCGATTCCAGCTAATGCACCTAATGTTGTACCTATAATTGCTTTTTGATTGTCATCAAATGTTGGGTTTCCTGTACTTGTTGCACATCCACTAATCATGGCTGCAGCTACTACTGAAGAAAGCATTAATTTTAAATTTAATTTCATTTTATATCCCTTAGTCTTTTATTTTATTATTTTAGCATATTATTGTGAAATAATTGTTATACAGTTTAGTAATTATTTTGTAATAAATCTATGTTATAATTATTTTAATTAAATTAAGGAATACTTATGGATAAAAGAACAAAGATACTAGCAACACTAGGACCTGCAAGCCACAGTATAGAAATAATAGAAGGCTTAATCAAAGCAGGTGCAAATATGTTTAGATTAAACTTTTCTCATGGTAGTCATGACTATCACTTAGATACTTTAAATAATATTAGAACTGCCATGAAAAACTTAAATACAACAGTTGGTGTATTACAAGATATTTCAGGACCGAAGGTTCGAGTAGGGGATTTAAAAGAACCTTTTGAATTATTACGTGGTGATGAAATTACATTTTTAAAA
>CALKDR010000058.1 GCA_938084175.1 uncultured Campylobacterales bacterium | reverse complement strand
AAAGATAAGCTATTAGGGTGAGCCCATTTAAATCTACCTATATAGCATCAGTAGAATGAGCCTCCCAGTCTCGACCCAATTAAGGGGAGTCTGAATTAAAACTTACGCTGCTGCGTAAGCTGGAGAATAATTAGTATTATTTGCGTTTAAAAATTATGAACCGTATAACGGCGTGTTCAGGCCGACATGCAACTAAACTTCAATGCTCTAATCGAAGCCAAATCATCCCCATTTATTGTTTTGAACTTTAACAAATATTTACTTAAAATATAATATAATTCTGCAATAAAAATAAAAGAGGTAAAGATGACAAATACTAATATAGGTATTTTAATTATTGGAGCTGGTGGCGTTAGCCGTGTTGCAACTACAAAGTGTGCAATGAACATAGATACATTTGAAAAGATTACTTTAGCATCACGAACTATTTCTAAATGTGAAGCTATTAGGGATGATATAAAAAAGAATCAAAATGTAACAATTGATGTAGCTTCAGTTGATGCTGATGATGTTCCTTCTTTAGTTGCTCTAATAAACAAAGTAAAACCTCGTGTTGTTTTAAATGTCGCTTTA
This sequence comes from uncultured Campylobacterales bacterium, assembly GCA_938084175.1. Lineage (GTDB taxonomy): Bacteria > Campylobacterota > Campylobacteria > Campylobacterales > Arcobacteraceae > Poseidonibacter. Next base: position 20,295 of record CALKDR010000058.1, on the reverse strand, counting down.
CCTTATCAAGATTTAACAATAATGGATGCATGTACGCAAACAGGAGTTGATTATATTGATACTGCAAACTATGAACACCCTGATGAAGCAAAGTTTGAATATAAAGAACAATGGGCAAAACAAGAACAGTTTGAAAAAGCTGGGGTTAAAGCACTTTTAGGTTCAGGATTTGACCCTGGTGTTACAGGTGTATTTTGTGCATATGCTCAACAAAACTTATTTGATGAGATAAACTATATTGATATTATGGATTGCAACGCTGGTGATCATGGTTATGCTTTTGCTACAAACTTTAATCCAGAAATAAACTTAAGAGAAGTTTCTGCAAATGGTAGATATTGGGAAGAGGGTAAGTGGATAGAAACAAAACCTTTAGAAATAAAAGTTGATCACGATTATCCTGAAGTTGGTGTAAAACCTTCATATCTTTTATATCATGAAGAGTTAGAATCTTTATGTAAAAATATCAAGGGTTTAAAAAGAATCAGATTTTTTATGACATTTGGGGAATCATATATTCAACATATGAATTGTCTTCAAAATGTAGGGATGCTAGGTATTAAACCTGTTATGCACAAAGGTGTAGAAATTACTCCTATTGAGTTTTTAGCAACACTTTTACCAGATCCTGCGTCACTAGGACCACGAACTGTTGGAAAGACAAATATTGGTTGTATTATTGAAGGTATTAAAGATGGTAAAAAGAAAAAAGTATACATCTATAATATTTGTGATCACCAAGAGTGTTATAAAGAAACTGGAGCACAAGCTGTTTCCTATACTACGGGAGTTCCTGCTATGATTGGAACTAAAATGATTTATAAAGGTATTTGGGATGGAAAAGGTGTATTCAATATAGAAGAGTTTGATGCAAAACCTTTTATGGATGAGTTAATGACTCAAGGTTTACCTTGGAAAATATTAGATTTACCTGTTTAAAAAGTATTTTAGAAGAAAGAATAAAATAAATTTAAATTATAAAACTAGTTTTTTAATTAAGTACTTTTAAAATTAATAAACTTGTATACTATTTAAAATAAATAAGTAGGAGCTTTTATGCAAAAATATATATGTACAGTATGTGATTATATCTATGACCCAGCTTTAGGTGATCCTGATTCTGGAATTGAACCTGGAACTGATTTTAAAAATATTCCTGAAGATTGGGAATGCCCTGATTGTGGTGTAACAAAAGAGGATTTTGAACCTTTTGAAGAATAAGCAAATAGTTGATAGTTTTAAGAACTTGCCAAGTCCTAGTTTTGTTTGTGAACAAGACTTACTTGAAAAAAATCTGAAATTATTAAAAAAAATACAAGATGATGCAGATGTAAATATTCTTTTAGCCTTAAAAGGTTTTGCATTGCATTCAACATTTGATTTATGTAAGAAATACCTAAAAGGATGTTGTGCTTCAGGACTTCATGAAGCAATACTAGCAAAAGAAGAATTTGGTGGAGAAGTTCATACTTATTCACCTGCATTTAAAGCAGAAGAGTTCGAACAAATTGTTGAACTATCAAATCATTTAGTTTTCAACTCATTTAATCAATTAAATCAATTTAGACAAAAAGCAATTGGTAAAACTTCTATAGGTTTGCGAATAAATCCTGAATACTCATCTGTTGAGGTTGATTTGTATAATCCTTGTGCAATAAACTCAAGACTAGGTATAACAAAGGCAAATTTTGAAGAAGACAATTTAGAAGGTGTAGAAGGTTTACATTTTCACGCTCTTTGTGAACAAAATGTTGATGTTCTAGAAGGTGCATTATCAGTATTTGAAAAAAACTTTTCCAAATATTTCTCAAAACTAAAATGGGTAAATTTTGGCGGTGGACATCATATTACAAGATCAGATTATGATGTTGATGCTTTGATAAAACTACTAAAAAAATTTAAATTAAAATATCCACACCTAGAAATATACCTAGAACCTGGTGAAGCAGTAGCTTGGCAAACTGGTTATTTAATGGCAACAGTTTTAGATGTAGTAAATAATGGAATGCAAATAGCTATCTTGGATACATCAGCAGAAGCACATATGCCAGATACTCTAGCAATGCCTTATAAAGCTGATATAAGAGATGCAAGTAATGCCAATATAAAAGAGTTTACATATAGACTTGCTGGAAATACATGTTTAGCAGGAGATATAATAGGTGATTACTCTTTTGATAAGCCTTTACAAGTTGGAGATAAAATTATTTTAGAAGATATGATTCACTATACAATGGTAAAAACTACCACATTTAATGGAATAAAATTACCATCAATTGTAATAAAAGTATCAGATTCGTGTTATCAAATTGTAAATAACTTTGGATATAATGAGTATAAGAATAGACTTTCATAAAGGATAGAAATCAAATGGGAAAAGATAGAGATATTATTTGTGACGAAATAAAAGATTTAGAAGATTTAAATTCTGAGATTAAAAAAAAGAAAAAAAAGAAAGCAAAAAAAGTTCAAATTTGGGTTAAAAAAGAAACTTTAGAATATGAACAAGAGCTTACAAAGCTTCAAATAGAGTTATTAAAATTTCAAAACCATGTAAAAGAACAAGGATTAAAAGTTCTTATGATTTTTGAAGGTAGGGATGCTGCTGGAAAGGGTGGAACTATTAAAAGAATTACTGAACATCTAAATCCTAGGGGTGCTAGAGTAATTGCTTTGGAAAAACCAAGTGATAGAGAGACATCACAATGGTACTTTCAAAGATATACGCAATATCTTCCAAGTGCTGGTGAGATAGTACTATTTGATAGATCATGGTATAACAGAGCAGGTGTTGAACCTGTAATGGGATTTTGTTCTACAACAGAACATCATGAATTTTTAAAAGAAGTTCCAGAATTTGAGCAAATGCTTGTAAAATCTGGAATAGTTTTGATGAAATTTTATTTCTCAGTATCTAAGAAAGAACAAGCAAAAAGATTCAAGAAAAGAGAAGTTGATCCACTAAAACAATACAAACTTTCTCCTGTAGATAAAGAATCTCAAAAACTTTGGGATAAATATACAATTGCAAAATTTTCTATGTTAATGGCATCAAATACTGATGTCTCTCCTTGGACTGTTATTAAAAGTGATGACAAAAAACAAGCTAGGATAAATTGTATTAAATATATTTTAGATCATGTTGAATATCCTAATAAAATTCAGGATAGTGAGATACAAACAAATAATGATATTTTAATATCAGGAAGCGAAGAGATTGAAAATATGGAACAAGAAAATAAATTTGCAAGGTCTATCTAATAATGAATTTAAGTGATTTCGAAAAAACAAACCATAGTGGATTATATATCTCTAAAGCTTCTCATCCTACTTTTGGAAAAAAATACATAGCAAGATTTCAATATGAAAGAAAAAGATATGTAAAAGTTTTAGGTTATACAAGAAAAGATAATTTAACAAAAAAATCTGCATTAGATTTAATGCAAAAATTTAAAGATTCAATAGTTATAAAAGAAGAAATAATAGAAGCAAAAACAAAGAAAATAGTACCAGAAACTACAGAATATATTGGAAATGAACAATTATCTAAATTGATCAAAGAGAATGAAGAATTATTATCAATTCTAGGTGATTATAAAAAACTTGATATTGATGTTTTAAATGAAGGTGTTCAGAAAATATATGACCTTGAAGAATTAAAAAAATATCAAATTGAACTAATAAAACTACAAAATTTTTTAGAATCAAATTCTCAAAGAATGATTATTATTTTTGAAGGAAGAGATGCTTCTGGAAAAGGTGGTGCTATTAGACGAATGACTAGATATATGAATAATAAGCATTACCGTATCGTTGCTCTTGGAAAACCTACTGAAACACAAAGAACTCAGTGGTTTTTCCAAAGATATGTTGAGCGTTTCCCAACAGGTGGAGAAATAGTATTATTTGATAGGTCTTGGTATAACAGAGCTATGGTTGAGCCTATTTTTGGATTTTGTACTAAAGAAGAACATGAAATTTTTATGGAAGATGTTGTTAATTTTGAGCAAGATTTAGTAAGACAAGGGATGATTTTAATCAAGCTTTATTTTTCTGTTTCAAAAGAAGAACAAAAAAGAAGATTTGATAGAAGAATTCAAGATCCATTAAGACAGTGGAAATTCTCAGAAGTTGATATGCAAGCTCAAGATTTATGGGATGAGTTCTCAGAAAAAAAATATGAAATGCTTAGACGTACAACTTCAAGATCAGCACCTTGGCATATCGTAAGAAGTGATGATAAACATAAAGCTAGACTTGAAGCTATTAAAGTAATTTTAAATTCTGTTGATTATGATGGAAGAAATTATTCACTTGATTATGAACCAAATGAAGAAGTAAACATCTCTGTTCAAAGAGAGTTACTTCAAATGAGAAAATCTAAAAACTACTAGTTTTTAGATTTTTGATTCTTACTTTTTGCGATAAATATAACATCGCATAAATTCCTAATCCTATAGCATAAGATACATATTCATGTGGTAAATTTAAATACTCATGAGCCATATTAGGTACTAACATAAATGGAACAATCGCAAAGAATGCTAATCTTTCAATAATCGTTGTTTTAATCATAAAGTAACTTTGTGTTGCACTAGAAAATGCAAGCATACCAACTACTGCCATTGAAAAAATTAGAGCTATTTCAGCAGGGTTTGTAATCCATTGCCAAAGTGCTGGATTATCTGGTTCATTCTCATCTACACCTGCTATTAATAATAGTTTGTTATTAAAGAAGAATGCAAATGGTAAAATTGCCGTTCTAATATCATATGCAAAACCTTGAATACCTGTTTTTATTGGGTCTGATTTTGCTATTCCTGCTGCTGCATAAGCAGCAATTCCGACAGGTGGGGTGTCATCTGCTAATATTCCAAAATAGAATACAAAAAGGTGAGCTGCAATTGTTGGAATTAAAAAGCCATTATCAGCCGCAAGTGAAATAATAATAGGTGCTGTTAAACTAGCCATTATAATATAGTTGGCAGTTGTAGGTAATCCCATTCCTAAGATTAAAGAAATAATAGCTGTAAAAAATAGAATTGCTAATATATATCCACCTGATAATTCTTCAATCACTTCAATTAAAACTTGTCCAATTCCAGTTAATGTTACAGAACCTACTACAATTCCAGCAACACCTGTTGCAATTGCAATTGGCACCATGTTTTTAGCACCATTTACCATTCCAATAGCAATATCTTCAAAACCTTCAAGCCAAATTCTCTTTGTAAGTTTTTCTTTTTTTAGTATTGCTCTCATTGGTTTTTGTGTTACCATTATTAACATCATAAATTGAATAGCACTTAGTGCTGCACTTTGTGCTGATTCTTTTAAAACTATTAATGTGTAAATTAAGAAGAAAATAGGAACAATATAATGAATCCCACCTTTAAATATATCCCAAACTTTTGCCAGTTTACTCGGATCTTCACCTTCTAGTCCTAATTTCAATGATTCTAAATGAACAATATAAAATAGTGCAAAGTAAGATACAAAAGCTGGAATAAATGCAGCCATAACAACATCAGTATAAGCAAGACCTAAAAACTCCGCAATAATAAAAGCAGCAGCTCCCATAATAGGAGGCATAAGCTGACCATTAGTAGAAGCAGCAACTTCTACAGCAGCAGCTTTATGTGCAGGAAATCCTAATCTTTTCATCAAGGGAATTGTAAAAGTACCTGTTGTTACAGTGTTTGCAATTGAAGAACCTGAGATAATCCCAGTAAGTCCAGATGCAGCAACAGAAGCTTTTGCTGGTCCTCCTCTATATTTTCCTAAAGCAGCATAAGCCATATTTATGAAATAATCTCCAGCACCTGCTTTTTCAAGTAAGGCACCAAATAAAACAAAAAGAAATACAAAACCAGCAGACACACCTAAAGGAACTCCAAAAATACCTTCTGTTGTAAGATACATTTGTGAAGAAATTTTTGTCAAACTTGCACCCTTATGTGCAATTAAATCAGGCATATATTGTCCAAAGTAATCGTACATTAAAAAAACAATTGCAATAACTGATAAAGCCATTCCTAAAGTACGTCTAGCAGCTTCAAGCAGTATTACAATAGTTACAAGACCAATTATTACATCTCTTGTTAAATAAGCTCCTGCACGCATAGAAAGACCTGTATAATCATAATACACGTAAAGTGCTCCAAGTGCTCCAACAATTGCAAAAGTAAAAGCATGCCATGGTATTTTAAATTTTAAAATACGCGATTTGTACATTGGGTACATCATAAAACACAATATAATTGCAAATGTTAAATGCACTGATCTTACAAATGAACCATTTGTTGGTACTACTGCTACATAAAGTTGGTAAGCTGACCAAAGGAATGCTACGATTCCTATTAACCAAAACTCCCAATTAGTTTCATCAAAAGATCTTTGCCCTTCTAAATTGGCAATTAATTCTTCTTCATTTACATTTTCTTGATTACTCACGTAAATCCTTTTTTTATATGTAAATATTAAAAAAAACTATACTAATAGTCTTTTTTAATATATAAAAAAAGCTAAAGGATTTTATTCCTTTAGCTTTTGAAACGATCAAAACAGTATTATAAAAGTCCTGCTTCTCTAAATGCTTTTTTAGCACCTTCATGTTGAGGAACTGCTAAACCATCTAATAAAGATTTTTTAGTAATTGTCTTATATGCTGGGTGAAGTTTTTTGAATGCTTCAAAGTTATCTAAAATTGCTTTTGTTACAACATAAACAGCTTTATTATCTAAAGCAGTACTTGAAACTAAAACAGCTTTAACTCCAATACTTGGAACATCAGTAGTTACACCTTTATAGAAAGTACCAGAAATAGTACCTTTTGCATAATATGGGTATTTTTTAATTAATGAATCAACAGCTGCACCTTCTAAAGGTACAATATTAATATCTACAGAATTTGATGCATCTTTAATATTTGCAGTTGGATGTCCAAACATACCAAAGTAACCATCAATTTTTTTGTCCTTTAACATATTAGGACCTTCAGTTGATTTTAATTCACTTTTTAAAGATAAAGATGAAGCTTTAACTCCAGCTGCATCCATAAGAATTTCAGTTGTCATTCTAGTTCCTGAACCTGGAACATCAATGTTGATTTTCTTACCTTTCATATCTAGTAAAGAATTGATATTACTATCTTTTCTAGTTACAAAAGCTAATAATTCAGGGTAAATAGCAATAACAGATCTTAAATCTTTATGTGCAGCACCTTTAAATTTACCTTCACCATTGTAAGCTTGATAAGCTGTATCACTTTGAGAAATACCTAAATCAAGCTCTCCTGCTTTAATTGTATTTACATTATAAACTGAACCACCAGTTGATTCAACTGTACATCTAATACCCGTTTCTTTTTTTAGTTTGTTTACCATTCTACAAACTGCACCACCTGTTGGGTAGTAAGTTCCAGTCACTCCACCAGTACCAATTGTAATAAATTGAGCTGCCATTGCAGGAATACTCAATGCACCTATTAATGTTAAACTTAAAACACTTTTTTTCATATCTTCTCCTTTTTTTTGTAATTAATGATATGAAAAAATATATTAAATAAACCTTTTATATGAAACTTTTATGTAATTAATATATAATTACCATGGATTATATAAATTATTATCTTCTTTTTTAGATTCCATTTTTTTCATTAGTGAGTTTGTTTTTTGGTTTTCTAACTGCTTTAACCATTTATCTTCTTCTAAATCTGATATTTCATTTTGATTTGCAGTTTTTTGATTATTTTGTTTTTCTTCTTCTTTTTTTGATTCTTCTTTTTTTTCAGATTTTTTAGCTTCTTTATTAGGTTTTGTTTCTTTTTTTTCAGATTTCTTAGTGTCTTTATTCTTGTCTTTGTCTTTATTTTTATTCTGCTTGTCTGAATTCTTATTCTGTTTGTCTGAATTCTTATCTTTTTGTTCTTGTTTTTTAAGTGCCTTATTAACTAAGTCTAAATTATCTTTCGTTTGTTTATCATTCTTGATTTTTAATGCATTTTCATAAGCTTTCTTTGCTTCTTGAAGTTTTGAATTTTTTACGTAAGAATTTCCAAGATTATGAAGTTTTTTATAGTTTAAATCTTTGTCATCGCTTTTAATACTTTTATATTCATTAATTGCTTCTTTAAATTTTCCATCTTTATATAATGAATTTGCAAGATTATATTTTGCCTGTTCTTTTTTTTCAAGACTTGAATACTTTTTTGCAGCTTTTTTATAGTCTTCATTTTTATAAGCATTATTAGCTTCTTTGATAGTTTCAAAATCAAATGAAATAGCATCTAGGTTTTGAATATTAAATAAAAGAGTTAGTAAAAAAAGAGAACTACTTATACGCTTTTTTTTGAATGATATTTTAGGTGGTGATGAAAGTGCAATCAAAAGTAAAAAAATTGCAAGAGCAAGAGGATAATAAAATAGTTCAGTATAAGTTTTAAATCTTTTTTCTTGAAATACTTGTTTTTCAGATTTTGAATTTATTTCATTTAAAATCTGAGTAATATCATTTGAGTCTAATGTATAATTTATATAAGCACCTTTAGTTTCCAAACTTAAACTTTTAATATTTTCATTTAATCTTACTGTTACTATGTTACCTTTATTATCGACTAAATAATTTCCATCTTTTAATTTTATAGCAGCTCCATTTTTTGTAGCAGTTGCTATTACATAAATATTGATATTATTTTTATTTGCAAACTCTATTTCTTCTTTGAAGTCTTTTTTATCAGCTCCATCACTTAATATAATAAGGTTTTTATTTTTAAAATTTCTTAATAGTTTTTTTGTTGTTTCTAATGTTGAATAAATATTTGTACCATTATCAAAGTTCATTCCTGTGTCTAGATTTTCAATCAGTATTTTTAATGAAGTAAAATCTTGAGTGATAGGTGAAAGTATAAAAGATGATTTTGCAAATAAAACTACTGCAATTGCATTTGTTTTAGACCTAGCAATAATATCAAGTAACTTTTTCTTTGCAAATTCTAATCTTGTAGGCAAAATATCATTTGCTAGCATTGATTTTGAAATATCAATGGCAATTACAACTGCATTTAGTTCTTGTTTTGAATCATGCACTTTTTCATTACTTACAGGTCGAGCTAGAGCTATTATCATAAATAATAAAGAGATAAAAAGTATTATATTTCTAGTTTTGCTTGAAAAATATTGATTTGATAGTGATAATTTTTCTAATACTTCTTTTGAAAAGTATTTGTCAAATGAACTTTTTTTTGTGATTATAAAATACATTAGTACAAGAGTTGGAATTAACATCAAGTAAATCACATTTATATATAAAAATTGCAAGGTAAAACTCCTTTAAATATGTATTTTATTAAAGCTTTATTAATTTTTAGATAAAATCACGGTTAAAATTATAACAATCGGAGTAAATTTGATGGAATTCAAAGCAAATAGAGTAGACGAAGCAAACGCAGTAGTATCTGCAACAATCACAAAAGAAACAATTGATTCAAACTTAGACAAAGTAGCTAAACAAGCTGCTAAAACTATGGATATTCAAGGTTTTAGAAAAGGTAAAGTACCTGTTGCTGTTGTAAAACAAAGATATGCAGAGAAATTAACTGAAGACGCTGAAGGTGAAGCATTAAGAGATATCTTAGGTGCAGGTTTAAAAGAATTAAACATTGACAATGCTGATTTAGTTGGAGAGCCTTCAATTTCTAAATTTGATAAAAAAGAAGATGGTTCAATCGATATTGAAGTATCAGTAGCTTGTAAACCAGCAGTTGATTTAGGTGATTATAAATCATTATTACCAGCAGTTGAAGATAAAGCAGTTGATGCAAAAGAAATTGATGCTAAATTAGAAGAAATGGCTGCACAATCTGCTCCATTAACTAAAATTGCTAGAAAAAGAATGGTTAGAGACCAAGATCACGCTTTAATTGATTTTGAAGGTTTTGTTGATGGTGTTGCATTTGAAGGTGGAAAAGCTGAAAAATTCGCATTACAAATTGGTTCAGGTTCATTTATCCCAGGATTTGAAGATCAAGTAATTGGTATGAAATATGATGAGCAAAAAGATATTACTGTTACTTTCCCTGCAGAATACCAATCAGCTGATTTAGCTGGTAAAGAAGCTGTATTTAAAGTTACTTTACATGAAATTCAACAAAAAGCTGCTGCAGAAATTAATGATGAATTTGCTGCTAAAATGTTACCAGGTGAAGAGAATGTAACTGTTGATACATTAAAAGCTAAACTTGAAGAACAAATGAAAGCTGAAGCAAAAAATAAATATTACAGAGAAGAATTAAAACCTGCATATTTAGAAACTTTAGTTGAAAAATTAACTTTTGCATTACCTGCAACTGTTATCGATCAAGAAATTAATCAAGCTTTAAATAATAAAGCTAGAGAAATGGCTGAAGACGAAATTAAAGTTTTACAAGAAGATCCTTCAAAAGTTGAAGCTTTAAGAGAAGAATTAAGAGAAGATGCACAAAATTCTGTAAAAGCTACATTCATCGTTGATGCATTAGCAAAAGCTGAAAGTGTAGAAGTATCTGACCAAGAAGTTTCACAAGTATTATATTATGAAGCAATGCAAATGGGACAAAATCCTCAAGATGTATTAAAACAATACCAAGATGCAGGATACCTTCCAGCAATTAAAATGTCTATGATTGAAGAAAAAGTTATTACTAAATTATTAGACGAAAAATTAGGAAAATAAAACCTTATAGGTTATAGGATAAAAAATGAGTTATATACCATATGTAGTTGAGCAAACAGGAAGAGGAGAGAGAAGTTACGATATTTATTCAAGACTTCTTAAAGATAGAATCATCATGTTAAGTGGTGAAGTTAACGATCAAGTAGCATCAACTATTGTTGCTCAATTACTTTTTTTAGAAGCAGAAGATCCAGATAAGGATATCTATTTATATATAAACTCTCCAGGTGGAGTAATTACTAGTGGAATGTCTATTTATGACACTATGAATTATATTAAACCTGATGTTTGTACTATTTGTATTGGACAAGCAGCATCTATGGGTGCATTTTTATTATCAGCTGGAGTAAAAGGTAAGAGATATTCTCTTCCTAACTCTAGAATCATGATTCACCAACCAAGTGGTGGTGCTCAAGGTCAGTCAACTGATATTCAAATTCAAGCAGCAGAGATTCAAAGAATGAAAGACGATTTAAATGCAATGATTGCAGAACAAACTGGTCAAGATGTTGAAACTATTGCTAAAGATACAGAAAGAGATAACTTTATGAGTGCACCACAAGCTTGTGCTTATGGTCTTATTGATGAAGTTATTGCAAAACATAAGTAGTATAAAAAATGCTTAGAGAAGTTATAACTTATCCAAATAAATTACTTCGATTAAAATCTGATGATGTTGTGCAGTTCAATCAGGAACTGCACACTCTTTTAGATGATATGTATGAAACTATGATTGATCACGCAGGTGTTGGGCTTGCTGCTATTCAAGTTGCAATTCCTTTAAATGTACTAATTATTTGCTTGCCAAATGAAGAAGATGTTCAAGATAAAGCTGATTTAATAGAAGCTATTAATCCTGTTATTACACACAAAGATGGTGAACAAGTTTTTACAGAAGGTTGTTTAAGCGTTCCTGGATTTACAGAAGATGTTAAAAGAGCTCAAAGTATAGTAGTTGAATACTATAATAGAGATGGCGAAAAACAAAAAATGGAATGTGATGATTTTCTTTCAGTTGCTTGGCAACATGAAATGGAACATTTATCTGGACACTTATTTATAGAGCATTTATCTTTTTTAAAAAGAAAGAAGTTTGAAAAAGAGTGGAAAAGAAAATTAAAAGAACAGAAAAAATAAATTAATATTTTTTCCTTCTCTTTTAAACTAATTTAAATTAACTGCAGTTTATTTAAGACATTGTATATCATTGTTATAAGTAAACTATTTACAAGAATCCAAACTAACCAAAAAAATACTTTCTCAAAATTTGTAATAAATAAATTCCTATAAAAATAAGGACAAGATTTATATGCAAAAACTGCAAAAATTACAATACCAAAAATAAAACTTATTGTATTAATAGATGTTAAGATTATTGTTAAAAAAGATATAAAAGGTAAAAATACACTTAATGCAAAGAATTTTGCATACTTTGGTCTTTTATTTGTTTCATTAAAATATCCTACTGTATATCCGCATTTTGGACAAACTGTGCCTAATCGTTCTAATATCTCACTTTCACATTCTGGGCATGACATTAACTTCATAAATTATTCTCCATAAAATTGATTAAATTATTAAGATATATTTATACCTATTTGTAGTTTGTATTGATATTAAAATCGAGCAAATAAAGATAAAATCTATAATTTAGCTATGATATTGTTTCTTAATTTCTCTATTATTTAAAAATCCTAATAATAATTCTACCACGACTAGGATATGTGATTGCTAATTTACTTAAAGACTAACCACATAAAAAAGCAATAAACCCAGCAAGAATAAAAGATATAATAACTAGATTTCGTACTATTTTACGCTTTGTAATGTATCCCAAAGTGATTTAAACGCTTTTTTTGGAATATCTTTATTCCTTACCATACTATGTGGATTACCAATTAATTCATCAAGAGTATATCCAGCTATTTTACAGAGATCATTATTAGCAATAAGTATAGATATAATCAAAGAACAAAGTATTAAATTATACGATAAAGAAGTAGCTTCTTTTATAGACTCTTCATAAGCTTCTTCTACTCCTAAAGTCCATTTATTAATTAAAAATATTTATTGTTTCAAAACTACTTACTACTTCAATATCTTTATAATTGTAAATTATTTCATGTCCTTCATTTTTATTATTTATCAATGCTTCATAAGTTTGACTAATTGATAGATAAGACAATAAAATTGAAACCAAAATAAAGGAAGAACAATAAGCAAAATTATTAATCAATATAAACTCCTAGACCTAAAGATAATTTACTCATTATTTAATAAATAATTAAAACAAATTAACTTATAATGTTTTAAGTTATTTAATAGGATTATTATGAAAATTATTAAATCTGCATCCTTAGATGGAATAGATGCTTTAAGTATATGCGTTGAATCTTCTTTTACAAAAGGTTTACCATCGTTTACAATTGTTGGCTTGATTTCTACTAGTATTCAAGAATCAAAAGATAGAGTAAAATCAGCACTTCTAATGAATGGATATAGATTTCCGCCTTTAAAAATCACTATAAATCTATCTCCTTCTGATATTAAAAAAAAAGGAACACATTTTGATTTGGCAATTGCTTTGCAAATTGCACTTTATGATATAAAAAAAAATATATTTAAAGATTTTCATGTTTTTGGTGAGCTTAGTTTAAATGGCGAGATTAAAGATACCTATTCAATCTTTCCACTTGTCTTATCCCTTGTAAAGAATAAAGGAATAAAAAAGATATTAGTTTGTGAACAAAGCGCAAAGAAGATCTCAAATATCCCTAATTTAGAAATATATGTTGTTAAAAATATACAAGATGCAATAGAGTTTTTTAATAAAGATGATAAACTTGGATTTAAGTATGAATCTAGTGAATTAAAATATGAAACTATAAAAATAAATGATGAAAAATTTTATTATGATAAAAAGTATATAGATGATTTTATAGATGTAATTGGTCAAGATAATGCAAAATTTGCTGCATTAATATGTGCCGCCGGAAATCATAACTTAATTTTTGAAGGTTCACCTGGTTGTGGAAAATCAATGATTAGTAAAAGAATTAAATATATCCTTCCTCCTATGAGTCTTGAAGAAATATTAGAAAAAGCAAAACTTCAAGCTTTAGATTATAAAGAAATTGATTTCATTCCATTAAGAGCATTTAGAAATCCTCATCATAGTTCCACAAAATCCTCTATATTTGGAGGTGGTAGTACTAATGCTAAAATTGGAGAAATAGCATTAAGTAATAATGGTATTTTATTTTATGATGAATTACCGCACTTTTCTAAATCAATACTAGAAGCTATGAGAGAACCTTTAGAAGATAATAAAATATTAATTTCAAGAGTGAATAGTAAAACTGAATATGCAACAAAATTTGTATTTATAGCTTCAATGAATCCTTGTCCTTGCGGAAATTTATTATCAAGTATAAAACAATGTAGATGCAATGAAGCCGAAATACAAAGGTATAAAAATCGTCTCTCAGACCCATTTTTAGACAGGATTGATTTATATGTTGTAATGAATGATTCTTCAAAAGATTCAAAAAATATTGTCTGCTCAAAAGAATTACACGAAAATGTAATTAATGCATTTATTAGACAAAAAAACAGAGCACAAAGTGAATTAAATGGAAAATTAAAAGATGAAGATATAAAAAGATTTTGTATTTTAGATGATGAATCTTCACAATTACTTGAAAAAGCCATTATCTCATATGAGCTTACTTTTAGAAGTATAAATAAAGTACTAAAAGTTGCAAGAACTATTGCTGATTTAAATGATAATGAAAATATAACTAAGAACGATTTATTAAAGAGCTTAAGTTTTAGACGAAGATAATAATACATTTTACCCCAATGTAATGACAAAGATGCTAATATGCGCAGATATTAGAGCAAAGAATTGCTTAAGGAGAAAAAATGACTAAATGTGGTTATGTATCAGTAGTAGGACGGCCAAATGCTGGAAAAAGTTCACTATTAAACTGGCTAGTTGATGAAAAGATTGCTATGGTTTCACATAAAGCTAATGCTACAAGAAAAAGATCAAATATAATTGTAATGCATGAAGATGATCAAATTGTTTTTGTTGACACACCAGGAATTCATGAAACAGAAAAACTTATTAATAAGTTTATGTTAGATGAAGCCTTAAAAGCAATGGGTGATTGTGATTTGATTTTATTTCTTGCACCTGTAACTGATCAATTAAAATATTATGAAGATTTCTTAGTTAAAAATAAGAAAAATATTCAACATATTTTATTACTTACAAAAATTGATAATGTTTCAAATGCTGAAGTATTAACAAAAATGGAAGAGTATGGAAAGTATTCTAATAAATATGAATCTATAATCCCTGTATCTATTAAGAAAGCTACAACTCATGCGGATATTTTAGATTCTGTTGTAAAATATTTACCTGAACACCCATATTTATTTGATCCTGAAATTATGACTACTGAACATATGCGAGATATTTTTAAAGAGTTTATACGTGAATCAATTTTTGAGAATATTTCAGATGAAATTCCTTATGAAACTGATGTTTTAATTAATAAAGTTGAAGAAAAGCCAAAAATCGATGTAATTAAAGCTACTATTATTGTTCAAAAAGGAACGCAAAAAGGTATGATTATTGGTAAAAATGCCGAAGCTATTAAAAGAATCGGAAAAGATGCAAGATTAAAAATTGAAAAACTTACAGGAAGAAAATGCTTCTTAGAACTTTTTGTTTCTATTAAAAAAGGTTGGACAAAAGATAAACAAGGTCTTAGATCACTAGGTTACGATATTACATAATCAAACTTATATCTTTTGATTTTATATTCTTAAACTATAAAACTAATTTAAATTTTTAAGTTATAATATTTATTATTGTTATAAAGTAATAATAAATATTATTTAAATTGGTTTTATATGGATATAATTGCAAAAAACGAAGATATTAAAAGTATAATTGTTGAAGTCTCACAAGAAATTATACAAAAGAATATACTAAATTTCGCTCATACTTCTTTAGATTTAAATGATATAAATCATTCAAACTCTGATATTATTTATTGCAATTATTTAAAATACTCCAAGCAATACCAGATTTTTGTTTTTCCTGAAAACTTTACTTATATGATTTTTGAGTTACTTCATACTAAAGATGATCTTAATGAAGATGAAGAAATAAAAGATATTTTCACTCTTTACACAACAAAAGATTTTTTTGTTATTTTTAATGCAAATATTTTATATACTTACCAAAAAATAAATCAAGAATATTCAATAAATGAATTACTCGAATACATAAGCAAAAGTTTTAAAGTTACAATTTCTAGAATAATAGATGTCGATGAAACTATTCTAGAAAAAGTTCTTCAAAAAAATGAATTCAAAAATGATATTTTATTTTTTAAAAACATAAATCAAAAAACAAATAAAGCCTTTTACTTCTACACATTTTATTTACTAATATCTGTATTAGGTACATTTTTTTACATAAACTATAAAAAAGAAACATTTAATCAACAACAGATACAAAAAGTTAAAGAAGATAAAAAAGAGTATTTAAAGACTCTAAAACTATTAAAATTTAAATCATATGAAAAAGAGTATGCTCTTTTAATACAAACAATTAAAAAACTTGATTTAAAACTTATTTCATATAAATATACTTCATCAATAATGAATATAAAAATAAGTGCAAAAAAGAAGAGTAATATATATCTATTTTTAAATCATTATAAAAAAAGTTTATTATCTAATAGTATTAGTAAATCTGATTCTAAGAATATATTTATAAGTGTATTAAATGTTAAAATCACTAAATAATAGTTTTTCAAATTTAAGTAAAAGAGTAAAAATACAACTTTTTATTTTACCTTTATTTCTTATATACTTTTTTATATATTTTTTTACTAATAATACACTTGCAAATACTAATATTAATACTAACAATAATCTAAATTTTTTGCTTAATAAGAAGTTTGATAAATCTCATCTTGATTTAACAAAAGAAATAGAAAAATATAGTTTATCAAAAGGAATTAAACTTAATTCTTTGGAGTATAAAAAAGAAAATCTTTTAATAAAAGGTAAATCATCTCTCCTAAAGATTAATAGTTTAGTTAGAAAACTAGAAACTATAAATAACTACTCTAATATAAATTTATTAAGTATCTTAAAAACTCAAAAGAATGATGAATATAGTTTTGAAATAAATACAGAATTCAAAAAATATTATATCAAAGCTAAACAACTTAAAAATATCAAAAAGCATAAAAATGAAAGTGTAAATAAACATGTAAATAAAAAAGAAGTTAAATTTGTACTAAATGCTATTGTTTCTGATTATATTTTATTAAATAATAAGTGGCATAGTTTAAATGAGGAAGTTGGAAAATATAAAATTGTTAAAATTAGTCAAAATAATGTTTTCTTAAAATATAAAGATAAATACTTAAATCTAAGTTTATATAAAAATGAATAATATACATATTGATTACAATCTATTTAATATATATGATAAAGAGTATTTTATAGAAAATAAAGTGATTCCTTTAAAAGAAAATGAAATATCTTTAGATTTTTTAGTATGTAAAGAATCCAAATTAGCTACTATAAATCAAGACTTTAATAAAGTGCTAAAATTCACCCAAATTGAAGAAAATGAAATATTGTTTTTTTTAAGTTATATAGATATAAAAAGTGATTTATATAAACTTGCATGTAATTGTATTGATAAAATTAATAGTAATGATAAGTTTATTGAGACTTTTCTAAATTATTTGATAAATTTTTCTATTTTAACAAGGGCAAGTGATATACATATTGAACAGTATGGAAAATTGGTTTTATTTAGGTTTAGAGTAGATGGAAAACTAAAAACTTTTTTCTCCTTTAATATTGAATTATTAAAAATTATATCTTCACATATAAAACTTATTTCTAATCTAGATATCACTCAAACAAGATTACCTCAAGATTCAAGATTTTGTATAAATGTAAACAATGATAGCTATGATTTTCGAGTTTCAACAATGCCTACAATTGAATCTGAATCTATAGTTATAAGAATACTAGATAAAAAAAATATCAATAAATCTATACAAGATTTAGGTTTATCTACTGATGTATTTGAAGTCTTACAAAAAGCATTAAAATTAACACAAGGTTTAATACTTATTACGGGACCTACAGGTGCTGGAAAGACTACAACGCTTTATTCGATATTACAAGAATTAAATTCAAGTGAAAAGAAAATAATAACAGTTGAAGATCCTATTGAATATAAAATTGATTCAATTTCTCAAGTTGGGGTTAACACTAAAATTGGACTTAGTTTTGAAATGATATTAAAAAATATTTTAAGACAAGATCCTGATATTATTTTTATTGGAGAAATTCGTGATAAATTTTCTTTAGATATAGCATTACAAGCTTCATTAACAGGACATTTAGTTTTAGCTAGTATTCATTCAAATAATGCAGTTGAAACCATCTCACGGCTAATGGATTTGGATGCAGACCCTTTTTTGATATCTTCAACTTTAAAATTAATATTAGCTCAAAGACTTGTACTAAATTATTGTAAATTTTGTAATGCAAAAGGTTGTGAAAAATGTAATTTTACAAAATATTATGATAGGTCTTGTATAGCTGAAGTTTTAAGTATAGATGAAAATATTTCTTCTATGATATTTAAAAAAGAGGATATTAATAAAATAAAACAATATTTAAAACAAATAGAATTTAAGACTCTTATAGATGATGGAGAAAGAAAAGTTTCACTTAAAATCACTTCTTTAAATGAAGTATTAAAAGTAGTGAATTTTTGATGAAAAAGTATAAAATCACTTATCAAAACAATAATCTTAGTAAAACAAAAATTCTTGAAACATTAGATATTTCAAAAGAAGATTTACCTGCAAATATTTTAAACATTAAGGAGATAAAAGGTTTTGATATTCAAAATTTATTTGAAGCTAAAAAACTAATAAAAGAAAAAGATTTAATAAGTGTATTTTATGAATTAAATCTTATGCTAAGTTCAAACATCACTTTAAGTGAGAGTTTAAATATATTAATTAAAAATAGAAAAGATAAAAATATTTTAGCTTTTTTAAATACATTAAAAAATTCATTAACAAGTAGCAAAAAAATATCTGAAGAATTAAATGTTTACAAAATAAATTATTTAGTGGGAGCTTTTTTTGATATATCATCCGATAATGGAAATATAACAGCTAATATAAAAGCTTTATATGAACTATTAGAAGAATCAAGCCAAATAAAAAAGAATTTTATAAAATCAATTACTTATCCAATAATATTACTAATAAGCTTTTTTTTTAGTTTAATTTCAATTTTTTATTTTGTAATTCCAAAGTTTAAACTAATATTTGAACAAACAAACTCTGAACTACCACTTGCTACTACAATACTATTAAATGTACAATATATATTTGAGAACTACTTAATTCTTGTTTTAATTATCATCACATTATTTTGTTTTTTTATTTATGTTTTTTATAAAAAAGATGAAAAATTTAAATACACTATTCATAAGATTTTAATTAGCAATATTTATATAGTAAAAGATATTTATCTAAATATGCAACTATATAAACTCTTTTTACTTTTGGATATTATGCTTAAATCCAAATACGAATTTCATAAGTCTTTAGTCTGTACAAAAGTTTTAATTAAAAATAAATACCTTTTAGATAAAATATCGCTTATTGATAATTTACTGCAAAATGGTAAAGGTATTAGTTCTTCTTTTAAACGAGCAGATATCTTTGATGATATTGTTTTAAATCTTATAAATACAGGTGAGGTATCAAATTCACTTGATATAACAGTTTATGAAATTAAGAAGATATATAAAAATAGATTTAATGAAAAAATTAATTTATTAACATCGATAATAGAGCCATTTTTCTTACTTGGTATTATGAGTTTAATCCTTTGGATTGTTCTTGCAGTTTTTGTACCAATTTGGGATATGGGAAATATGATAAAAGGTTAAAGGAAATATTTTATGGATAAAAATGAAGAATTCGAAAATTCTATTAAAAAAATGCTTGAACACGTTGGAGAAGATTCAACAAGAGAAGGTTTATTAGATACTCCAAGTAGAGTAAGAAAATCTTTTGAGTTTTTATGTAGTGGGTATAAACAAGACCCAAAAGAGATCTTGCAAAAAGCGCTTTTTACTTCATCAAATGATGAAATGGTTGTAGTAAAAGATATAGAATTTTATTCTCAATGTGAACATCATATGCTTCCAATTATTGGGAAAGTTCATGTTGCATATATTCCAAATGGAAAAGTAGTAGGACTTTCAAAAATTCCTAGAGTTATTGATGTATTTGCAAGAAGACTTCAAATTCAAGAGCAATTAACAGAGCAAATTTGTGATGCTTTAAATGAACATTTACAACCAAAAGGTGTTGCGGTTATGGTTGATGCAAGACATATGTGTATGGAAATGAGAGGAGTTCAAAAGATTTGTTCTACTACAGTAACTTCAGCACTTAGAGGTTTATTTAAATCTAATAAAAAAACAAAAGATGAATTTTTATCTAT
>CALKDR010000057.1 GCA_938084175.1 uncultured Campylobacterales bacterium | reverse complement strand
GGTGGAAAAGCAGCATATCCAAGTTCACTTTTAATGAACGCAATTCCAGCAATTGTTGCAGGTGTTGAAGAAATAGTTGTATGTACTCCAACTCCAGATAATGAAGTAAATGAACTTTTACTTGCTGCTTGTCATCTTTGTGGAATTAAAAAAGCTTATAAAGTTGGTGGTGCATCTGCAATTGCAGCAATGGCTTATGGAACGCAAACAATTCCTAAAGTTGATGTTATAACAGGTCCTGGTAACATTTTTGTAGCAACTGCTAAAAAACTAGTATTTGGTGAAGTAAATATTGATATGATTGCAGGACCATCTGAAATTGGAATTTTAGCAGACAGTACAGCAAAACCTAAGTACTTAGCGATTGATTTATTATCACAAGCTGAGCATGATGAGATGGCTAGTTCTATTATGATTACAACAGATGAAGAAATTGCGGAACAAACTAGTGTTGAGGTAGAAAAATATCTTAAAACTTTAGAGCGTGAAACAATTGCTAGAACTTCTATTGATAATAGAGGTGTTATAATAGTTGCCGCTTCAATGGAAGAAGCTATAAAACTTATGAATGAAATTGCACCAGAGCATTTAGAAGTAATGACAGCAAATTCATTTGAGTTATTACCATATATTAAACACGCAGGTGCTATTTTCCTAGGTGAGAATACTCCTGAACCTATTGGTGATTATATTGCAGGTCCAAATCATACACTTCCTACAGGAAGCACAGCTAAGTTTTATAGTCCTTTAAACGTAGAGAACTTTATGAAAAAAAGTTCGATTATAAACTTTTCAAAAAATGCTATAAATGAACTTGGTGAAGCTTGTGCATTACTTGCAGATACAGAAGGTCTAACAGCTCATGCACAATCTGTAAGAGTTAGATTAGAAGATAAATAAATTATAAAAAATAAAAGGAAATAAAATGTCAGTTTTTAATGATTGGTTAAGTGAAGATGAAGATGATATATTTATGGGAAGCCCAAAGTCAAAATTTTTTGATGTAAGTAGAGAAGCCTCTGCTGATTTAGTTGAAGATGAATGGGATAAAGTAATTGAAAAAGTTGCAGTATTAGAAATGATGCTTTCAGAAGGAAAAGGCGAAGACTTTGATATTAATCAAGTTATTAAGCAATACTCTTTAGATAATATGGATGAAGTAAATGCAGTAAAAAAAGGCTTATATGTTGAATTTACTGGTGAGATTATTTGTAGATTAGATTCATAAGGTAAAAAGTGGAAGAGTTAGAAGCTGTAAAAAATCAGATTAAAGAGTTCGTTAAAGAGTGTGATGATAAAAAAAGTTTAGAGCTTTTAGAAAAACTAGCAACTGGAAAGATGCTACGTTCAAAACTTATTTTAAAAATTGCAGGTGAGAGTGAGAAAAGTATAAAATTGTGTGCAGTAGTTGAAATGATTCATGCTGCATCACTTTTACATGATGATGTTATTGATGAAGCTGATACTAGAAGAGGAAAACCTTCTGTAAATGCTTTGTATGATAATAAAACATCTATTATGTTTGGAGATATTTTATATTCAAAAGCTTTTACCCAGCTTACTTTGATGGATAAAAAAATTGCATACACAGTTTCTAATGCAGTAACACTTCTTAGTATTGGTGAAATGTTAGATGTTGATTTAACAAATAGCTTTAATACTTCATATGAAAAATACAATGATATGATTTATAAAAAAACTGCTTCATTAATTGAGGCTGCTGCAAAAGCAGCTGCGATATTATCTTCTAAAGATGAAGAAAAGTATGCACTTTATGGAAAAAACCTAGGACTTGCTTTTCAAATGATAGATGATATTTTGGATATTACACAAGATAGTAAAACTTTAGGAAAACCTGCGATGTTAGATTTTGTAGAAGGTAAAGTAACTATTCCTTATTTATTACTTCACGAAAGAATTGAAGATAAATCAAAATTAGAATCATTGTATAAAAAAGAACTTAGTAATGATGAAACATTATGGATTAAAGAACAAATGCATAAAACAAATGCTTTAGAAGATTCAATTAAGATGGCAAAAGATATTGGTAATGAAGCAATACAAGCTGTTAAAGATGAAGAAAATAGTGAAACTTTAGTATTTATAATGAAAGCTATGACAGAAAGAGAGTTTTAATGAGCTATTTAATAATTAGTTTTTCTCATAAAAATACAGATATTGAAATGAGAGAAAAACTAGCTTTTGGTTCAGATGAAGTAAAAGATAGGTTTTTAAAGTTAATTTTAGAAAGTAGCATAACAAAAGAAGCAGTATTATTATCAACATGTAACAGAGTTGAAATAATTACACGATCTTTAAACCCTAATGCTAGTGCAAAATTAATTTTAAAAGAGCTATCAAATTATTCAGGTGTTGATTATAATCTTTTATATAAACGTGCTGATATTTATGATAATGATGGAGCAGTTCACCACCTTTTTACAGTGGCTTCAGCTCTTGATTCACTTGTAATTGGTGAAACTCAAATTGTTGGACAATTAAAAGATGCCTTTAGATTTTCACAATCAAAAGGTCACTGTGATCAAAAAATTATTAGAATTATGCATTATGCATTTAAATGTGCAGCAACTGTAAGAAATGCAACATCACTAGGTACTGGTTCTGTATCAGTTGCTTCAACAGCTGTTGCAAAAGCCAAAGATATTATAAAAGATACAAGTGGTATAAAAGCACTTGTAATTGGTGCTGGAGAGATGAGTGAATTAACTATTAAGCACTTATTATCAAGTGGCTTTGATGTTATTTTAACAAGTAGAGATATTAAAAAAGCACAAAACTTAGCAAATACATTTGAAGAGAATATTGACGTAGCACCTTATGAAAGTTTAACTACACTTTTAGGTCAAGTTCCTGTAATGATAACAGCAACTTCAGCACCTTATCCAATAATCACAGAAAATAATACGCCTGATGTAGATTTTGATAGACATTGGTTTGATATTGCAGTTCCAAGAGATATTGATGATATTAATAAATTTGGATTAGAGATTTATTCTGTTGATGATTTACAAGATATTGTAAATGAAAATATGAGTTTACGTGCAGAGCAAGCTAAAACTGCTTATTCAATTGTAAGTAAAATGTCTCTAGAGTTTTTCGATTGGTTAAAGTCTTTAAATATTGAACCTGTTGTAAAAGAACTTTATGTAAAAGCGGATAATGTAATTGATAAAAAAGTTGAACACGCAATAAAAAAAGGTTTTATTAAAGCCGAAGATGAAGAAAATATTAGAAAACTTTGTCAAACAATTTTAACAGAATATTTACATGTACCATCTAAAAAATTAAAAAATATATCAAAAAAAATGGAATGTGATATTGTTGTAGGAACAATACAAAATATGTTTACATCAAATACTGATGAAAGTCATGATCAATATAAATGTGATCATTTATCAAAAAATTAAAAAATAGGATACCCATTAATGAAATTTAGCAGATTATTTATGCCAACAACTAAAGAAGCTCCAAAAGACGCTTCATTAGCATCTCATCAATATTTAGTAAGAGGTGGATTTATTAATCAAACTGGCGCTGGAATATATGATTTTTTACCACTTGGTAAAATTGTTCTTGAAAAGATTAAAACTATTGTAAAAGAAGAAATGGATAATGCAGGTTGTAATGAGATCCAAATGGGATTTGTAACACCAATGTCTTATTGGGATGAGTCAGGTCGTTCAACTGCAATGGGTCCTGAGTTACTTAAATTCAAAGATAGAAAAGGTGCTGATTATGTATTATCACCAACAAATGAAGAAGCAGTAGTTAATATTGTAAAAAATAGAATAACTTCATATAAAGATTTACCTCTTAATCTTTATCATATTAACTTAAAATTTAGAGATGAAGCTAGGCCTAGATTTGGTTTAATGAGAGGACGAGAGTTTTTAATGAAAGATGCTTATTCTTTCCACTCTTCACAAGAAGATTTAGTTAGAGAATTTAATTTAATGGAAGAAACTTATAAAAAGATCTATAATAGATTAGGTCTAGAATTTAGAGTTGTTGAAGCTGATAGTGGTGCTATTGGTGGAAGTGGTTCAAAAGAATTCCATGTTTTAGCAAATAGCGGTGAAGATACAATTGTTGTTTGTCCTGATTGTGAATATGGTGCAAATATTGAAGCAGCTACAAGAGTAAAAAGACATTTTGATGCATGGTTTGAAAATACTGATACACCAGCTTCTATGGAAAAAGTATTAACAAAAAATTTAAAAACCATAGAAGATGTTTCTAATTTTTTAAGTGTTTCAAAAGCTCAAAACATCAAAGCAGTTATGAAAAAAGCTATTTATAAAGAATCAAATGAAGCTGTAGTTTTCTTTGTAAGAGGTGATGATGAATTAGAAGAAACAAAAGCTTGTAATTCAATTGCTGCTTTAGAACTAGCTGATATTTCTGAAGAAGAATTAAAAAATGCTGGTTTAACACCAGGATTTTGTGGACCATTTAACTTGCCAGTTGGAATTAAATTTGTAATTGATTCTGAACTTGAAAATGAAGTAGGACTAGCTTGTGGAGCTAATGAAGAGCATTACCACTTAATTAATACTGATTTATCCGCTTTAAAAGATGCAAAATATGCTGATTTAATAACAGTTCAAGAAGGTGATATTTGTACTTGCTGTGGTGGAAAGTTAGAATATACAAAAGGTATTGAAGCTGGACATATATTCCAATTGGGTACAAAATATTCTGAAGCTATGGATGCTAAGTTTTTAGACCAAAATGGTAAATCACAATCTTTTGTTATGGGATGTTATGGAGTTGGAATTTCTAGATTAGTTGCAGCTGTAATTGAACAAAATCATGATGATAAAGGATGTATGTGGACTAAGTCAACTGCTCCTTTTATGGTAGATGTTATTGTTTCAAATGGAAAAAAAGAAGATGAACTAAATGCAGGACTTAAAATTTATGAAGATTTAAAAAATGCAGGAATCCAAACTATTATTGATGATAGAAAAAAAGAAAGATTTGGATTTAAAATGGGTGATTTTGAATTAATAGGATTCCCTTATGCTGTTGTAATTGGGAAAAAACTTCAAGATGGTTTTGTGGAAATTGTTGATAGAAAAAATACAGCAGATAAAATTGAAGTATCAATAAATGATGTTGTAAAAAAGTTACAAGAATTAATATAAAATATCAGGATTATAATTTGGAAGAATTTTTAGATACAAAACAAATAAATCCATTAATAGATATGGCTATACCTATTGGTATAAATATTATTGTTGCAATTGCAGTTTTTATTATTGGAAAATGGTTAGCTAAAAAGATTACTAATATTGTTGTTTCATTATTAACAAGAGTTAAAGGTATGGATGTAACTTTAGTTAAATTTTTAGAAAATATTATTTATTATATTTTAATGATGGTAGTTATTTTAACAGCTCTTTCAAAACTGGGAGTTGAAACAACTTCATTTTTTGCAATACTTGGAGCTGCTGGTTTAGCAATTGGTTTAGCACTTAAAGATTCATTAGGAAACTTTGCCTCAGGTGTTATGCTAATTATGTTTAAACCATTTAAACTTGGAGACTTTGTAACAGTTGCAGGAGTTTCAGGAACAGTAAAAGAAATATCTATTTTTAGCTCAATTATAATTACAGGTGATAATCAAAAAATGATTGTACCAAATGGTGCGATTACAGCAGGTACAATAGTAAATGTAAATGCAAATCCTACAAGAAGAGTAGATTTAGTTGTTGGTATTGGATATGATGATGATATTAAAAAAGCTAAAGATGTATTAACTAATATCTTAGAATCAAATGATAAGATTATTCAAGATAAAGGTTTAACAGTTGCAGTTTCAGAACTTGCAGATTCATCTGTTAATTTTGTAGTAAGAGCTTGGGTTAATACTCCTGATTATTGGGCAGTAAAATTTGCTTTAACTGAGCAAGTTAAACTAAGATTTGATAATGAAGGAATTTCAATCCCTTATCCACAACAAGATGTACATCACCATAATCAAGCCTAATATTCCTAAGATATTAGAAGAGATTCTAATTAACTTACAAAAAATAGGCGCTAAGCCTATTTTAGTAGGTGGCTGTGTAAGAGATAGTTTATTAAAAATTCCATGTAAAGATTATGACATTGAAATTTTTGGAATTGACTCAGTTGAACTTATAGAAAAATCCTTAAAAAAATTTGGTAATGTTAAACTAGTAGGTAAATCTTTTGGAGTATTAACTTTAAAAGTTGATGACTATGATTTTGATTTTGCACTAGCTCGTACTGAAAAAAAAATAGGTTTAGGACATGGTGATTTTGAAGTTATTACAAATGCCTCTTTAACATATAAACAAGCAGCTTTACGACGTGATTTTACAATTAATTCAATAGGATATGATTTTTTTAAAGAAGAGTTTTTAGATCCCTTTAACGGAATGTATGATTTAGAAAATAAAACACTTAGACATATAAGTGATGATACTTTTATAGAAGATCCTTTACGAGTTTATAGGGCTATTCAGTTTGCTTCAAGATTTAAATTTAAGATTAATAACAAAACAAAAGAACTTTGTAGAAAAATGGTTTTAAATGATGATTTAAAATATTTAGCAAGAGAAAGAATCTATGAAGAGTTCAAAAAGCTATTTTTAAAATCAGAGAAACCATCTCTTGGTTTTGAATTATTAAAAGAACTAGGTGTTTTAAAATATTTTCCAGAATTACAAGCTTTAATAAATTGCGAACAAGATAAAGAATATCATCCAGAAGGTGATGTTTGGATTCATACTTTAATGACATTAGATGAAATGGCTAAGATAATAAAAGATGAAAACATAAAAGATGAATATAGAATTTTATATCTTTTTTATGCTGAACTTTGTCATGACTTAGGGAAACCTTTTTGTACTCAAGAGATCAATGGAAGAATAACTTCACATAAGCATGAAAGTTTAGGATTAGAACCTACAAAATCATTTTTAGCTAGACTTACAAATGAAAAGAAATTTGTTGATATTATTTTACCATTAGTAAAAAATCATTTAGCACCTTTTCAATTATATTTAGCAGAATCTTCACTAAAAGCAGTAAAAAGATTATCTTTAAAAGTAAATATAGAAGATTTATGTTTAGTTTGTCTTGCAGATTGTTTAGGTAGAGATATAAAAGATAAAGAAAAATGTCCTAAAGCTACGAAATGGTTATTAAATCAAGCAAAAGAATTAAGTATAGAAAATACTGCTTTAAAACCACTAGTTCTTGGACGAGATTTAATAGAACTTGGTATGAAGCCCTCAAAAGAATTTAAAAATATTTTAGATTTTGCCGTAGATTTACAAATTGATAATAATTTAGATAAAGAGGAAATAATTTTAAATATCAAAGATAAATATCTTTGATATTTAAGGTCTAATAATGGAGTTTTTACTTCCATTAACAACATGGAAAATTGTTACATCATACTTTTTAGAATAATATCTTAGTAATAACTTTTGTAATGTTGGTTCAATTGATGGTGTAAACCAAGCATTGTTTGATATTGCAATCATATATTTAACACCATTTAAGTTTTCAAATATTTTATCAGTTGTTGCCTCATAACAAATTGCATTTCTAAATTTTTGTCCTTTAATTTCAAAATCACTAGGCCTTGAAGCTTTAGCATAATCTTGAGCACCATCATAAAAAATATCATTAATAATATCTACAAGAAATTTTGGAAAAGGTATTTCTTCACCAAAAGGAACTAAAACAACTTTCTTTGCAATTTGTACTTTAGATTTTGAAAAATGGTAAGTTGCATTAAAAAACTGATTGTTTTCTTGATATAAAGAACCTACAATTATATCTATCTTAAGAGATTTTTCTTTAAGCATTTCTAATAAAATATTGTTTTTATTAAGTAGTGTGGGATATGCAGTTTCAGGTAAAATAACCAAATCTTTTTTATTTAAAATTGCTAAATCTATTTGCTCAATATTTTTTTCATAAATAGTATTGCGATACTCTTTTTCCCATTTAAGATTTTGATCAATATTTAATTGAGGCATAAAAATCTTTGCATTTGGATTATCAATATATATACCATTTGGTAGATTAAATGCAAAGAGCAAAGGAATAATTGATAGAATCTTCATTCTTTTTAATTTTACAATCATAAATAATGCAATAAGAATTAGTGCAAAATCTTCTTTTGAAGTTCCTAAATAAGAATCTAAAAATAATAGTTCAAACTTCATCCAATTGAAACCAAAAGGAGCAATAAAAGTAAAAATAAATATAGCTATTAGTCTAAAATAAGTTTTATCATATATTGTAAAAAGTGTAAATAAAAGACCATAAATAGTCCCAATTATTATTAATAAAATAGGTGTTAGATATATTAAATCATAATATTTTAAGCTTACTGCCATCCAATAGCACCATAATACGCCACTTAAAAAACCTGCTATAAACATTGCTTTTCTTGGAATTACAAGTAAAAAATATAAGCCAAATAGTCCTAAAATAGTATTAATAATTTTATATTCAATATTAAAATAGCTTAAGTAAATAAAAGCACTTAATAAAATAGCAGTAATCAAGCCCTTTATTATGATATTTTTGTTAAAATTATCGCGTTTTACTAAAAACATAATAAACTACTCATAAAAAGGAAATTTAATGGACAGTTCAAGTACTGATTTAATAAGCTCATTATTACCTCTTGTTGCATTATTTGCAATATTTTACTTCTTAATCATTAGACCACAACAAAAACAAGCGAAAGCTCATAAAGAAATGGTTGCTAATTTAAAGAAAGGTGATAAAATTGTAACAAATGGAGGCTTAATCGTAGAAGTTACTGATGTATCAGACGAAAGTCTTTCAGTTAAAAATAGTGACGGCTCAGAAATGAAGCTTGTTAAAGAGTTTGTTTCTAAACTTTTAGAAGACTAAATTTCATTATTTAAAACATGTAATTAATTTACATGTTTTATACTTCAAATACAAAACCCTTACTAAGGACCAAGATTGAAAATCTTTAATTACAGACTTGTTATTTTTGCATTAAGTATAATTTTTGGTGTTGTTTTCGCAATTCCTTCATTTATGCAAACTGACAGTGGAAAAAAAATATCGCTAGGACTTGATTTACAAGGTGGACTTCACATGCGGCTTGGTGTGAATACACATGAAGCAGTAACTTCTAAAATCAAAACAATTGCAACAACAGTAAAATATTATGCTGATGATGAAGACCTATTAATTGATGGTTTATCTATTGATACACAAAGTGTTGTCTTTACTGTTTTAGACAAAGATGAAATTCCTAAAATGGATGAGATGTTAACACAGATTAAAGGTCTTGAAGTTTCAAAAGATGAACTATCATATACTTTAACTTTAACATCTGAAGATATAGATAAAACAAAAGATTTAGCTGTATCTCAAGCTGTTGAAACAATTAGAAATAGACTTGACCAATTTGGACTTGCTGAGCCTTCTGTTGTAAGACAAGGTACTACTGATATTGTTGTTGAATTACCTGGTATTAAAACTCAAGCTGAAGAAAAAGCAGCAAGAGAATTAATTTCAAAACCAGCAAAACTTGAGCTTATGGAAGTTGATGAAGAAAGAGCTGATCAAGTATATACACTTACAAGATCACAAGCTTCAGAATACGGTGATGTAATCTTAGAAGATACAAATGATTCAAATACTAAATATCTTGTAAAAGAGATTCCAATTTTAAATGGATCACAAGTAGTTGATGCTCAGGTTTCATTTGACCAAGGAAATCAACCTATTATTAACTTTACACTTAATTCAACAGGTGCTAGAATTTTTGGTGATTTTACAGGTAGAAGTATTGGAAAAAGACTTGCTGTTGTTTTAGATGGAAAAGTTTATTCAGCACCAAATATTAGAGAAAGAATCGGTGGCGGTTCTGGTCAAATATCTGGAGGTTTTACAACTTCAGAAGCTGGAACTGTTGCAATTGCTTTAAGATCAGGAGCACTTCCTGCTTCTGTTGATTTATTAGAAAAAAGATCTGTTGGACCATCACTTGGTGCTGATTCGATTAAAGCTTCAACTATTGCTTTAATTTCAGGTTTTTTAATAGTATTTATTTTTATGATAGTTTATTACAGACGTGCAGGTGTTATTGCTAATATTGCACTTATTACAAATATTTTCATAATTATTTCAGTTATGGCAATGTTTGGAGCTACTTTAACTTTACCTGGTATGGCGGGAATTGTATTAACAGTTGGTATGGCTGTTGATGCTAATGTTATTATTAGTGAAAGAATTAGAGAGTTATTAAAAGCAGGAAACTCTGTTGCAAAATCTATTGAAGATGGATACTCAAATGCAATGAGAGCAATTTTAGATGCAAATATTACAACACTTTTAGTTGCTGTGATTTTATATGCATACGGAACAGGACCTATTAAAGGTTTTGCTGTAACTATTTCTATTGGTATTTTAGCTTCAATGTTAACTGCTATTTTAGGTACTCATGGTATTTATGAAGCATTACTTGGAAAAATATCAAAAGATAAAGACTTAAAAAAATGGTTTGGAGTTAGCTAATGGAAATTTTTAAATCAAATAAAATTTATAATTTTATGGGAAGTAGATTACCTTTTTTAGGTCTATCTTCTTTATTAGTTATTGCTTCTCTTGTTTTACTTTTGGTAAAAGGTCTTAACTTTGGTATTGATTTTGAAGGAGGAACTATTGTTCAAGCAAAATATGAACAAAAAGCTCCAATAAGTCAAATCAGAGAAATCTTAAAAGAAACAAAATATAGTAATGCTTCAATTACTGAATTTGGAAGTCCGGATGAAATTGTAATTAGAATTACAGGTTCTTCTTCAAATATTGCAAATGATATTGGTGATGAAATGCACCAAATTCTAAAACCTACAGGAAACTTTGAGGTAAGAAGAGTTGATATTGTTGGACCTAAAGTTGGTGGCGAATTAAGAGAAAAAGGTATAATGGCCTTAGTTTTATCTTTAATTGTTATTTTAGTTTATGTTTCATACAGATTTGAATGGAGATTTGCAGTTGCCTCAATTTTGGCATTAACTCACGATATAATAATAGCACTTGGTGCAATTTCTTTATTTAATGTTGAAGTAAATCTTGATATTTTAGCAGCCATTCTTACAATCTTAGGATATTCACTAAATGATACAATTATTGTATTTGATAGAATTAGAGAAGGTGTTCAAACTTCTAAAGAAGAAGAATTAGAAAAAGTTGTTAATGAATCTGTTAGTAAAACTTTATCAAGAACTACACTTACATCATTAACAACATTCTTTGTTGTTGTAACACTTTATTTATTTGGTGGTGAGATTATCAATGGATTTGCCTTTACGATGCTTGTAGGTGTTGTTGTAGGTACTTATTCATCTATTTTTATAGCAGCATCATTCTTGGTTCAATTAAAATTCTCAATTAAAGATTTTAGAAATAAAGAAGCCGACAAATTAAAAAGACAAAAAGAAAAAGATAAAATGAGAGCAATGTACGAACAAGGTACTATGTAATTATTTTGTTAAAACTTTTAATTTTTAAAAAAGGCTAAGAAGTTTCTTCTTAGCCTTTTTTTATTTATAATCTATCAATAAATAATCCAAATCCTTTTGAATTAGCTACTCATGGCTTGTAAAGCAATTTATTATCAAAAATTAGCTATTATCATCTATAAAATTTAAAAGTAAAACTATAAAAGGATAAAAATGGATTGGGGTAAAGTAACATATATATTTTTCTCACTAATGTCTCTTACAACTACGGCTGGTTTTTT